>CALDNG010000283.1 GCA_937915285.1 uncultured Desulfomonile sp.
ACGATCATCATTGAGCGTCTGAGCTACAATGAAATAGATCAGACTTACGACAAGGATATATTCACTGCCGGACAATATCGTCAGGACTTCAGCAGGGCTACTGATCCCCTCAAACGACATATCTACGATTATGCCATCACGGATTCAAAAAATGAGCAGGCTTTTGTCAAAGAGCTTGATACTAGCTCTGAGGTCGCTGTTTACGCAAAGCTTCCGCGAGGTTTTCTGATTCCTACCCCGGTCGGAGATTATAATCCCGACTGGGCTATCTCTTTCAAAGAAGGTGCCGTAAAACACATTTACTTTGTGGCCGAAACGAAAGGGGACATGTCTAGCCTGCAGTTGCGTGCTATCGAGGAAACCAAGATAAGATGCGCCGAAAAATTCTTTGAACAGATCAGCAGGAAGGTTGACCCGGAAAAGGTGAGATATGGGGTGGTGGATAGTTTTGGGAAGTTGATGGAGATAGTGGGGGCTTAAACAAGATGAAATCTGATTGGGACTGGCTTCCGTTTTGTCGATAGCCAAGTAGCCTGTACTCACCATGAAAAAAATAATAGTAGGGACACGTGATGGTATAAATTATCCAACCGGATCCATTTTTTACATTCAGAATTAATGCAAATAAACTGATTAAATCTGGAGGTCGCATGTCATCACCTTCATTACCCGCATCCAATTTCCCGATCAGACACCTTTCCGTTCGAATTCCGTGGCAAGACATTGGCTGGGATGGAAGAATCTGCCTGGACCCAAAGGCTAATTGTTCGTGTCTTGCATTGGAGCGCATTCGACAGTCACGGATTGACGAACTCGAAGAATTTCATGCGGGGAAATCCTTGAAAGACCTCGATGAGAAATCCTGGCCTGCATGCGTCACTGAAAGATCTTTTTTCATGGCTCCCTGGGATGTAATCCGTACAGCAGAGCATTATTACGCAAAAACCAGCAAGCATCACGAGCACATTAAACCGACTCCCTTTCGGCATCCGTCCTATTCTGCCGCAGCAATTCCGTTTCGGTGGATGTTGAAGAGTGTTGCGTGGAGCATTGGTGAGAACTTGAACCTGGATTGTGACCAGAGATTAGAACCTGATATTGGTTTTGACTCGGCATGGGTACAGGGTTATGACAATCAAAAAGCTCTTCTGGATGCCTTTTTCGCGAGTGTCTATCCTAGCGCATCATTATGTTTTTTCTATTCCAAACAGACACCTCTGGCCGATGACCCCCGTCGAGTTTTGATTGGAGTCGGGCGAGTGACTCATGTAGGTAATTCCATCGAATACGATTACCAGAAAGATGATGGAATACGCAGTCTGATTTGGGACAGAGCCATCCAGCATTCAATAAGACCCCCTGATTTCTCAGACGGTTTCATCATGCCGTACCATGATGTTCTGCAAAGGGCTGCGCAGGATCCAGATGTTGATGCTGGGAAGTATCTGGCATTTGCACCGGAGGACAGACGACTGGAATTTTCTTACGTCTCAGAGCATGTCACGAATGATGGCGCAATTGCCGCTTTGCTTTCAATGGCCGAGGCGCTTCAGAAAACATCTAGACTTATTAACTACCGGTCGGATGATCAAATTAAATGGATCGACACCAGGCTTGCAGAATTGTGGAAACTACGTGGTCCGTTCCCGGGTCTAGGGTCTGCTTTATGCGCCTTTGGGATCGAAAAAGGTAACTTGCTGGCTTACCATTTGGCGACAAGTCTTGGTGAAAACGAGAATCCTTGGCCATTAGTTGAGAAAACGTTCGATGATCCCTCCTCTTTACCCGAGAATCTTGCCGGACAGATCAGCAAATCGCTCACACTCAAGTGGGAAAACCTTCCCCCTGTTCGTCGTCAACTTCTTGAGCTTATCAGCAGATTTGAGGTCAATGTTGATCAAGCAACAGGTTTCTATGTTCCGGAAGAAAGAGGAAAAAGGGGGATAGTCTGCGATGATAACGACATATTGGCTAATCCGTACCTTCTTTACGAACTTGACCTATGTTCCAAGGATCCAATCAGCGTTTCTACCGTAGACCGTGGTGTATTTCCTGAACAGGTAGTGCGTCAATCTCATCCAATACCTGAACCTTCATGTTTAGATGGCGCAACTGATGCACGGAGGGTCAGGGCTCTTACGGTTGAGATCCTGGAGCAGGAAGCCTCTTCCGGAAACACATTGCTTCCTCAATCCAAGGCTATTGACTCCGTAAGAAATTTTAAATTGAGAATTGACTCCGCAAGAAATTTTGAATTGAGCCCTGATTGTCCGGTGGATCAAGACCTTTATAACGTGATTGAACCGGCGATGGATCCAATAGTCTCTCGCATTGAAATGAAAGACGGAAAGAGGGCGTATCAACTTTCGCGACTTAACAAAATGGGCGCTCTAATTCGTAATACCGTCTTGAAGAGGCTCAAGGGTAAAACCCATGATTTAAAAGAAGACTGGCGAGCGTTACTGGACAAACAACTCGAACTCAAAAAAGTCCTACCGATCATTGACACATATGAAGAGAGAAGTCGTGTGGAAAAAGCGGCAGCCTTAAAGAAACTGGGAGATTCCCGGATTTGTGTGCTTGTCGGTCCAGCGGGAACTGGAAAAACTACTTTACTCTCAGCATTGTGCAGTCAAGAGGATGTCGCGGCTGGGGGAGTGCTCTTGTTGGCTCCGACCGGTAAGGCTCGAGTTAAATTGCAGCAGGCTACGGGCAAAGATGCCCAAACCATTGCACAGTTTTTACTGCCTCATGACCGGTATGATGAGAGCACAGGCATTTACAAGTTATCGGAAAAAGATCCAGTACAGGTAGGGAAGACAGTTATCGTGGATGAGTCTTCCATGCTGACCGAAGAACAATTGGCAGCTTTGATAGACTGTCTCCAAGGTGTGGAACGACTAATACTGGTAGGCGACCCCGGACAATTGCCGCCTATTGGCGCAGGCCGCCCCTTCGTAGATATAGTAAATCAGTTAAGTCCCGACAACGTTGAAACCATCTTTCCGAAAGTTGGTCCCAGTTTTGCGCAGTTAACGGTTCAGGTCAGATACAGATCCGACAGGCACGTGGGGCATCGGATCGGACGAGACTTACAACTTGCCCAATGGTTCAGTGGCCGTCCGAGGACCTCAGGAGACGACGAGATTTTTGACAGTCTCGGCAAGAAAGAACCCATGCAGGAGATAGGTTTCTCCTCCTGGAAAGATACTGAAGATCTACGTTCCAAAATCGTTGAAGTTTTGATCAAGGAGCTGAACATCTCTGGTCCAGAAGACGAGACAGGATTCGCCCAAATGTTTGGGGCCAATATCTTCAAGGGGAGTCCATATTACAACCGCGGGAAATCCGACACTGTCGAAAAATGGCAGATTCTATCGCCTGTCAGAGGCCAACCCCATGGAACTGTCGACCTTAACAATTGGATACAGCGCTGTTTTCGACGAAAGATGCTTGAATTTGTCCATAGATCCAAGGGGAACGGGTGGAAAATGGTCCCTGAGCCAGCAGGCCCTGACAGCATTATTTACGGTGATAAAGTGATCAACATTATTAATAACCGGAGGAAAAATGTTTTCCCGAAGCAGAATGCCACCTGTTATGTGGCCAACGGAGAAATCGGAATAGTTGTGGGAAAATTCAGAAAAAAGTATGAGACATGGAGTGGTCAGTTACCGCTAGAAGTGGAATTCTCTTCTCAACCTGGTTTTGTTTACTCCTATTACAAACGAGATTTCGCTGAAGAAGCATCTCCCCTTCTGGAACTGGCTTATGCCATAACAGTCCATAAAGCTCAGGGAAGCGAATTCGATCTGTGTTTGTTGATTTTGCCAAATCCTTGCCGTCTTCTTTCACGCGAATTGCTTTACACGGCATTAACACGGCAAAGGAAGCGTGTTGTGATCCTGTACCAAGGCGAAAGTTTTGAGCTCATGAAATATTCTTCGACATACTATTCCGAGACGGCGCGGCGTTTGACAAATTTATTTCAGGCCCCTCAAGTAGTCTCTATTGAAGAACGTTTTTTCGAGGAGGGACTCATCCATCGAACGGCCAACGGCAAACTTGTCCGCTCAAAATCTGAAGTGATAATAGCCAATTGTCTCCATTCCAAAAATATAAAGTTTTTGTATGAAGAGAAACTGGTTGCTCCGGACGGTTCATACAGATACCCGGATTTCACGATCAAAGATGATGAGAGTGGCAATATTTACTATTGGGAACACCTTGGCATGCTTGGTAATCCTAACTACAAACAAAGTTGGCGACAAAAACTGGCATGGTATAAAGCGCAAAACATTTTGAAACACGAAGACGGCGGCGGGACGAACGGAACACTTATTGTTAGTTATGAAAACGATCAGGGAGGAATAGATTCACAGGAAATCGATGCAAAAATAGACACGATTTTTGGTTCATAGAATTGGATCAAGTTACGATTTCTATAGAAGTCCGGTCCAGCGCTGGGGCCAGCGCCGAGCTCTATACCAGCGTGCCAAGCTGAGTTTATCGCCGAAGTCTGACAAACAATCACAGGACCAAGGGATGTCATGCAAAAGTTTATAAAAGGTGAATTCATAGATCACTGGGAAAACGGGATCGGTAAAGTTGTCGATGTCAGCCCGGCATCTGTAACAGTCTCGTACTGGAATGGGACTGCAATAGAAGTACCGATTGAAAAAACGGCTTATTTCAAGAAAGTTTCAACGACAGGATTCCTGGCGTTCATGAGCGAAAATCTTGAGGCAGTAGAGAAGCTTTTCCAAGAAAAATCCGTAGATCTTGTAAAATTACTCATTGAAAAAGAAGGCGCCGAGTCTGGAAGATCTGTAAAAGTCAACCATATCAAATCCATATTGACACAAAATCCTGACGAGAAAAGGAATTGGAGAAAAAATTCCTGCCTGATCAGTGTTAAAGAATGGAAAAAATGGTGGCAAGAAGTTGAGAGGAAATTAAAAGGAAATCCTTTGTTTGATATCGGAACAGCCGGCACAGTCTCTCTCAGAGACCACCCTATTCCTGATACTGAACTGCTTGCCGATAGCTTCATTTCTGAAAAAAGCTTCAAGAAGAAATTGATGTTGTGCGAAAAAATTCTCAAGAAAGTGGACCATAACTCTGAGGACTGGATCCCTGAGGGATTTGTCAGATTCCTGGATGATTCTCTTGAGAAGTATATCGGTGAGCCATCACTATCTGGAGCGGTTCTGTATATCGGCATATTAGCCAGAAACAAGGATTTTAAAATATCTACTTCTGACAAGTTGTCTTTTAAAAATTTCCATTTTGCCTTAGGATCTGGGAATCTACCCGTGAACAGACAGCTGGCGATTTATTCATACCTTTCAAAACTCCCGAACCAGCTCATTGATGATCACCTGATCACATGGCTTATGAGTGAACCGGGTCTCCACTCTGCGATTGCGAAGTTACTACAGTCTCTGACCCGTAAGGACAACATCACTGGCAGTCAAGCCGTTCCCTGCACTTCTTCTCATCCATATCTGGAGACAGTCAATTCCTGGGAGTCATGGGGTCGAGAACTGCTCAAGGAGAGGCTATCAGGCTTGAGAAAATCATTGCCCAATCATGTTGCCCATTTTTTTGCAAACATATTGTCAAATGAGTCGATCACACCTTTTGTAAAGGACGTCTTTGCAGAAACAGTGTTTGAGTTTGGGATGTCCTCTACCATTCTGGTGTATTGCAGAAAAGTTAAAGTAGCTGACAAATTCACTGAGGAGCTGATAGCCAAGTCATTACGGGCACTGGATCCAGGCGCTTGTCTACGGTGCCTGCGCGACATACTGCTGACAACCGAGGCTATGAAGTATCGCAGAGAGGTTTTCCTGATAGCTGCCAAATGTCTGTTCGGGGGGCAAGTAAGAAATATCAAGCCAAAAGACAAGGAAGACATTCTGAAGCTGATCGGCGAAGGTCTTTCCAGTCTTCCGCCTGAGGAATCTCAAGAAATCAGGAAGTCTCTGAAAAAAATACCGGGTTTTACTGATCAATTATCTGACTCTGAAAAACCGAGATCTGACACTGAACTGGCTGGGTTGGTCAGATCAGAAACGCTCGAGTTGGACAGCAGGCGCCAAGCGCTTGAAATTCTCATCCAGAGAAAATCGATGGATGTGTGTAAATCCATTGCTACGGACTTCTCATTAGATCCGTCGGCAGACCGCACAGCATTGTTAGGGATGTTGTTGGGGTCGTTCCCAGAGACATTGAGTTCTGAAACCTTTCTGATGGTGATGATAAAGAAATGGGCCGAGTTGGACCAAGTGGCCAAGGCTTCTTTCATAAAGTGGCTCAACATTTCAGGCCGACGCGACCATTTTTATGAGATTCTGCTGAATGGAAAAAGGAAAACGCTCGCATCCTCTGATTTCAAAAAATACGCTGAGATGATGGAGGACGAACAACTCAGGGAGGGATTGATGAGATTCATCTGGAAAAACATAATCCCTGATCCTGATTCTGTTTTTGATTTTGGGAGCGCCATCAGGCTTCTCACATTTTTTCCTGCCGAATCCATGGAATTCATCGTGTCCAACTACAGAGCGGAGATTCGATCAAAAAAAAGTGAAATGGATCAGGCAGCAAAGTCTTGGGCAGTTCAACTGGATCTTCTTGCGAAGGAACAGGACCACCAGGTCAGAGATGCGATTGAGAAAACCCAAAAACGATATGAAGAATATCTTTTGAAGGCGGTCCCTATTTTAGGGCAACTCGAAGAAATAAATGAAACACTGCTCAGAAAAAACAATAAGAAAACTGATGAAAAGCTTCGGGCATATCTTACTGAAAAGATATCGGTAATTAAGGAAGACTTGGAAATTATCTTAGTGACACTAGGGATCAAATACGACACGTAAAATGTTTACAGGGGGCTGCCAAATGAAGATTGGTCTGGATTACGGTACTAGTACAACTTTGGTATCTCTAATCAGAGATGACCTGCCGAATGCAAAACCTAGCTTATTTCCATTGGGTCCCAACCGGGGGGGATATAAACAATGGTCTATACCTTCTTTAATTGCTATAGACAGAAAAGGGGCACTGTCGTATGGATACGATGCTGAACAGGTATCCAATGGCAGATCGGAAACGATACTTCTAAGATCCCTCAAGAGATGCCTAGCTTGTACCCCAGAAAACATCAACGGGAATCACGGCTGCCTTAATCAGGCCAATAAGCGGTATTGTGACGGGAACAGGCGATTCGATCTTTTTGGCCACGAAAACAGGGTCACAATTGAGCACCTGATCGGTGGTTTTGTAGATCACATTTTAGAATTGTTACCATCAGATCCCAGCAAATTGTCAGTTTCTGTCCCGGCTATCTACGGGGCTGAGCCTCGGAGAACAGTCCTGGAGGTGATTTTAAATCACACAAAATTCGCCAGAAATGCCGGTCGAGACCTGAGGTTAGACCTCGTCAATGAGCCAACAGCTGCAATTCTGGCTCACAGCAGCAATTCGAATTCTGATCCGGACGGAATATATGCGGTTTGCGATGTAGGTGGAGGAACCACTGACATAGTCATTTTTGAAAAAAAAGGACAACAACTTTTCCTGTTCAATCCTGGCGGCTTGCCAATTGGGGGAGATGATGTTGATCTAACACTTCTGACGGCTCTTCAAGAACGTGATCATGGCCGTGTTAGAAAAATCGATCAGTCGATGGCATTAGCAGAAGTCCGGAGAGCAAAGGAAGCTCTAACAGCATTGTCTTCAGTGACAATATTTGGGCATGGGCTTTCAAGAGAGGAATTTGACGCCATTATCGACGCTCCGGTTCTGAAACCAATTCTGAACTGCGTGGGTGGAGAAATTAAAAAGGTTTTTGATTTATATAAACCATTTCATGAGACTCAAAAACCTTTCTACATGCAGAAGGTTTACCTGAGTGGCGGTGGATCCAAGATTCCAAGATTAAAACAGGTCCTGGAGAATGGTCTTTCCCATTTCCAACCTAAGGTAGAGCTGATAACTGATTCGATTTTCAGAGAAGATTTCCCTATCGTGGCGGTTGCCTTGGGCGCATCGACCAAGAGTGATTTGTTGCAGGATACGGTCCAATACATGCTCCCATATTCCATTCAAATCCAGATTGATGGCAAGAGGGCTGAAATCAAACTTGATGGCAAGAAGGCGCCCATGGTACCAATGTATTCGCAACTTCCGTTGAAATTTGAATTCAGTAGGTCTCGTGGGAGTAACATCCAGATTCTTGCAGTTGACACCAATGATCACGATCGAGTGGTGTCTGACCTAACTGATGAGCTGGTGAGCACTAAAGACACAGGAGAAGTGTTGCTATGGGATTTGATCAGCGACAGAAGTTACTTTGAGATTAAGATCGATAAATATAATATCATGAGAGTCAGCGCCTTCAGTGCCGCTGGAGAAAGAGGGAGACCGTTTAATCTGCCGTGGCAAGGCGGAATCGAGGCTCCAGGTTTCGAGAAATTCCGGAGACAATGGCGAAGAGCCCACGGTTATGATTAGAGACCTGAAAAGAGCCACAATCTTGATAAAATTTGAGCATGCAGTGGTTGTTTCTGATCAAAGAGGATTAAAAATGAATTCGTTCAAAGTTGGAGATCAGGTCGTGATGGGGGCTAGACCTAGTTACGGAATTGGCACGATAGTTTTCATTGAGGATTCTCAGGTCGACATATTTTTTAAAGACAAGGGTATTGCTGAAACCTGTCCCATATCCTGTATACAATCAGCATTGTCCCCAATTAATTTGATCAGAGCACGTGATTTCGACGATCCTTTACGGTTTGACCTTCGCACCAGAGCCAATCTTCTGAGGTGCAACGAGGATCAAAGTTCTATTTCCAACTCGCTAATAGAAATTTTACCCCACCAGATAATCGCAGCGCACAAGGTAATATCGTCTCCGTCGAGGAGATTCATGCTAGCTGATGAGGTTGGTTTGGGGAAAACAATAGAGGCTGGAATTATAATCAAGGAGTTGGTGTGCCGTGGGGATTGTAACAACAGCCTACTCATAACACCTGCAGGACTAGTTGACCAGTGGCAGGAAGAGATGGACAAACTTGGGCTGGCCTACGTCAAATATACTCCCGACACGGATGCGGCCATCAAGCATTTCTGGTCAGATTTTAAACATGTGATTGTGTCGATTGATACCATAAAGTTGGAGGACAGGCTCAAAAGACTTGATGATGTAAAAGGGTGGGACGTAGTCATTTTTGACGAAGCCCATCATCTTTCGAGAAAGGACTATAAAGGGAAACCGTACAAATCCGACAGGTATAGAGTTGCCGAGAGAATACACAAGAAAGCACGGTGTCTATTATTTTTAACTGCCACTCCTCACCAGGGGGATGCGAACAAATTTTTCAATCTGGTCCAGTTATTGGTTCCGGGACTTTATAGCTACGAATATGAAACACAGAGTAATAGGGATAAACTGGATAGATTTATGATCCGTCAAAGAAAGATCGATGTCACGGACGAAAAAGGGAATCCCCTGTTTGTGAATCGGAGTGTAGCATCGATAGGTTTTGAGAATTCAGTTGCGGAAGTAAGTTTCTTTTACCATCTTTCACAGTATCTACGAGAAGGCTACAAACTGGCCGAATCTATCAATGATAAACATAATCGGGCTTTAGGTTTTTTAATGGTCACTTTCCAGAAGATTGCAGCCAGCAGTCTTTTTGCAGTTAAAGTCGCCTTGCTAACCAGACTGATCAAACTTCTCTTTTTGCAGATGACCAATTCTGAAGATGACCAGGAAAAGTCAATCCTGAAACAGGAAATAATAACATTTCGAAAATCAGAATACCCAGCATATGAAGACGAAGAAAGAATATTTTTCGATGCTGAACAGGAGTTCAAGAAGGAGGTTAGTGAGGAAAATCCAGATGTGTCAAAGTCTATTGGAATCCCTAATGAAGTAGCTCAGTTGAAGAAACTTTTATCTGAGTTGCCACGAGATGATGACACCAAACTTGTTAGGTTGATACATCTCGTAGAATCGAAACTCCGCGAAAATCCTTCGGAGAAATTCATAGTTTTCACTGAATACTTAAAAACGCAGGATTATATAGTTAGAAAGTTGAGGGAAAAATACGGTTCACATTCCGTGGCCTTCCTACGGGGCGGCAACGCCGAACTCAAAAAAGAAGCCGTAAGAGCTTTCAAGGGGGACGCTCAATTTTTGGTATCGACTCAGGCGGGAGGGGAAGGAATCAACCTGCAGCATGCCAATATAGTCATCAATTACGATATGCCCTGGAATCCCATGAAGGTCGAACAGCGGATAGGTAGGGCTCACCGCTACGGAGCGAGGAAAGACATTCTGGTTTTCAACCTTTTTGCAACAGGAACAATAGAAGCGAGGATCTATGACTGCCTGGAAGAGAAATTGGCCGAGATATCATGCACTATTGGTAACCTAAACGAGAGGGAAGCTTTCAGGGAAAATATTCTTGGTATTGTGGCAGAGGATATCGATTTTGACCAAATTCACAAGGAAATGCTAGTCAAGACGATTAACGAAGTTGATGTAGAGAGAAGAATCAAAGAAGCGGTATGCAGAGCACAAGAAGTTTATGCGAAACTCAATGATCTTTCGCAAGGCATGTCAAAGTTTAGTATAGACAAATACGAGCATTTAAGAGGGAATTTGGGCCTAGAAGACGTTGAGAGATTCATTCTGGATTTCGTCAAATCTGAAGGGAAAAGGGTTTCTAAAAACAGCGATGGACTTTTTGAATTTATAGTTCCGGACTCCGTGTCGTTATACAGGGGAAAGAAATTCAGTAACATCACATTTGACAGACAGACAGCTTTAGATGGTGGGCGTCTGGAATTCTTCGGGGTAGGACATTACCTGGTGGATGCGATTCTCGACAAATGTTCCGGAATTGATTATGGCGGCCGTTGTTGTCAAAGAACGATTTCTGACAAGACTAATTCTGGCGAGCGTGGAATACAGATTAACTACAGAATTCGGTTTGAGACTCAGACTCAGCAGCAGGATGTTAATCAGATTGTCAAGATGGAATTTGTCAGTCTTTTTTTTGATGAGAATAGAAATTATCGCCCAGATCTGGAGCCCCTCGGCAAAGCCCCTGGAACTAAAGATGTAGAGCAGAGCCAGTTTGATTTTGCTTCTGAAGACTACCTAGATTTCGTGGAAAAAGCTGCGGAAGAGAAAATTAGAGAACGAGTCAAGAACTCCAAAGAAGACTTGGCAATTCGTTTCCCGCTGGTTGTTTACAAATATTCTTTAGAAAGCGTATGTCTGTTTGCCATAAAATGAACCCGTCTTTCAGATTAACAGTATCTTGTTCATTTTTCTCCGTACGGTTGAGGTCGTATCGAGGATTTTGAATTGCGCTTGCGAAAGTTCGTGGTGACTTTCAAAGATGGCATAGGGTGTGTTGATTTCAGATGGATCTTATTAATATCAGCTGTTTTTTGGACAATAATTTGGGTTTAGTACAAGAGGAAACAAAATGCTCTTAGAAGTATCGTTGGAAAACTTTAAGGCGTTTGCGGACAGGCAGGTGGCCAAACTTGCTCCGATAACATTGATCTACGGTCCAAACTCGGCAGGCAAAAGTTCACTGATCCAATCACTACTGCTCATGAAACAAACGGTAGGAGGTGCTGGATCCAGTACATCTGAACTTATAATGAAAGGTGACTTGGTGGATCTTGGAACTTTCAAGTCAGTGTTACACAGGCATGACTCTAGGAAACATTTTTTGATGTCTGTCGTGTACAGTGATGATTGGTTCGGTAAAACTTCAGCACTTCATCACCCCCCTCTTCATCTCAATGTTAGGATAACAGATAACCGTCGCATAACCACTATTTTTCAAGCTCGAGTGGCACCGGGAACTAAGAAGAAGGATTTTTCACAACTTACTGATGTGTGCTACGAGACCCTGGGCAAGGCTGCAGTCAGATTTGAACTTGAGCAATCAAAGAACCCATCTTCTTCAACAAAATATTACACTGCAGGCTCCAATCAGAAAGTTTTTCAATTGAAGCACGTCCAGATTCCAAATGTACAGGAATTTTTCAAAAAGGTTTTCAATGAGAAACGGAATCAATCTTCGCCCTCTGAGTCTGATGAGTTGATGACGAGACTAGAGAATCAGGCTCTGTCAGGAAATCTATCATCATCCTTAAACGAAGTGGGAAATTTTATAGCCAGCAACTTACTCCCAACTTACGGGATGGCCAACCGTGAAGAAATGAAAAAGGGTGTGAATGATTCACTCCGAATTTTCAGGCCAGTAGCTGGATTTGTGGAGTCCCTATCTTACGAGTACACCCAGATGTTACGAAACATCTCATACTTGGGCCCCATGCGAGTATATCCTGAACGATTGTATTTTATGGCAGGAGGTCAGAAAAAAACAGTCGGATCCAAGGGGGAAAATGTCCCTGCTGTGATTTACCAGGACCAAAAGCGTCTCACGAAACTAATAAATGATTGGTTTTTAAGATTCGAAATACCCTATAGGATCAAAATCACAGATATAGGCAATGACATTACTGGCAAGATCGTTTCAATGTCCTTGGAGGATAGGGCATCTAAAGTAGTGGTTTCTCCATCTGATGTCGGATTTGGCATAGGTCAGTTGCTCCCAATAATAGTTGAAGGCCTCGTATCCTCATATAGGATTGTTTTGGTCGAACAACCCGAAATTCATCTCCACCCTAAACTACAAGCTCATATTGCAGATTTCTTGATAGAAACCGCTGGCCTAGCAAGACCTTCGGAAAAGAACTGCATCCATTCTTGGGCAAACAATCAGTGGATAGTAGAAACCCATAGCGAGGCATTGATACTGAGACTACAGAAGAGAATCAGGCAAGGTAGGATAAATAAGGAGGATGTCTCCATACTTTACGTAGCCCCAAGTTCGGAATATGGCAGTATCATCAAGACTCTTCGCTTGGACGAAAGAGGCGATTTTCTTGACGAATGGCCTGACGGTTTTTTTGAAGAATCTTTTGACGAATTATTCGGCGAGTAGAGACCATGTCATCCATATTTGTATATTTTCTTGTGGATACGGAGGCGCTGATTAATTACAACGATGTGAATGCACACAGACGGTTGATCATGAATTGGAGAGACCATGGCGTACTGGTGTGCCCGGAAGAATCGGCTGATACTTTCAAGTTAGAACATAAGATAAACAAAATGCCTCAGAGAGTCAAAAAGTTGTGGCAAGAAGCTTTCCGGCGCAACAGGAAAACTTTAGTCCGATTTTGCCTGCCAGATCTTGAGACTCTTTATGAAATAGAGCGTGTACGAGACTTTGTTGGTAAAGCAAATTTGCTCTGCCTGGAGCATACCAAGGCAGATCTTCTGGCCGACATGGCAGGATTGGGCGAATATGATGGAAAGTTCCATCCTCCAGGAATTGAAATAGAAGTCGTAAGATTCGGAGATTCTGATCAATCCGAATCGTTCATCCAAGCCAAGCAGTTTGCAAACAGACCTATCGCTGAAGGGGAGCAAGTCGATAATGTATGGCGTGAGAGGTTCGCACCGTTCCTGGATATCTACAAGCATGGAGCCCTGGTGGACAAATATGCGTTGATTGAGCACGACCGGATTATTCACAAAGATGACAAGAGTTCCAAGAGCGGACTATTTAAACTTTTAAGTGAATTAGGATCTCATGAGACTCCACATTCGTTCAAGATCATCTCTGCAACTGATCCTTTGAATAGTCAAACCCAAGAATACTTCGTGTCGTTGTTGACCCAACTCCTTAACGAAGTTAACAGGGGTGGAATCCGGCGACTGGAATTTCACGCTCTGAACAAGATTGCTTTTTCAGGTGTTTACCATGACCGCTTTCTCCGTTTCGAGAAGACCATTTGCACTTTGGGCCGCGGAATTGACATACTGTCGGGAACTCACATCAGAAAAATGTGCGATTTTTCGGTAAAAACGGACGAATTTTCAGTGAAGCAATACAATGAAAAACAACAGCAACTCCAAAGACAAGCCAAACTTTCGGTTATATATGACGCTGACCAATAGAACTGAAAGCTTTTTAAACATAATCTTTTTTCGGTTTCGCCCTTTTGGGAATCATCTTTGATCTTCCGGCAAACTTCATTGCGATAAATGAAAATGATAACATCTTCGTACTGCTAGACCGTCCCTGATTCTCGCAAATCGCCAAGATTAGGTCATCTGTCAGGCTGTTCAATTTCAAATCAGCCCCTGCATTTCAGCTCTCTTTAATTTCTAAAGATTCATGCTCTCAGAAACTGTGTGCGCTTCAACATCGACAAACTCAGGTTCAAATTCTTTACCGTTATTAAACTTCAGGTCATCGTCACATGGGGAAAACCAGAAAAAGTGTCGTCTATATTTCCCGTATTTGCCTTTCCAGCGCTGGTCCAGCTTAATGCGTCCTCTCGTGATGATTATTACCAGGTCTTCGTGGCCAATCCTGTTACATGGAGGAAGCCACGCATGGCCGGACGATGGTTGATTGCCTGCAAAGTTACAAATTGACTCTGTCAGGACGGCCATTTTCTGGTATGGCCCGACTGTCCGGGTATTCTTTTTAGGAAAAACTCTCAACATATCCCCCTCAGCCAAATCCTCGAAGCAACCGAACCAGTAAACATGCATCATGTATGAGCCACGTTCGGAATACCGCACCCTTGTGTTTATGGTTTCAAGGAGATGGGTTATATGGGACATGTAATCTCCCATCCCAATTTCAACGAACAGGTGAAGATCACGATACCATCCGACATCCTTGATTGAGTCCCTCGAGTAATAGACCCCGCTCTGTATCTCGATCGCCCTGCCTCCATCGCCTGGAACCTCAATGGATGGGGCATTCTTTGTAAGGCTTCTGAGAAAATCATTGGTCCATTCCGGCTTGTTATTCATGTAGAGCCTCCGACTATGTGATGCATTTATCAGTTTGAGTGGTTAAATCTGCGCTCAGGCCCCTACCTGGTAATCCTGATCGTTTCGAGCAGCTTACCGGATGGCGACCTAACCTCAATTCTGTTCCCCGTCTTGCGGGAGGTTTTGACCAACTTGCCCGAAGGGTCCCTTACTTCAGTCCTGTCTCCAGTAGTTCTTGTAGTGTAAAGCAGTTTTCCCGACGGGCTGCGTATCTCCTTGCGAACCGTTTTCGACTCCGCGAAGGCAAGCGAAGCTAGGCTAAGAATGGCTACCAGTATCAATGCGACTAATTTCATGTTGAAACCTCCTTCTGAAAAACTTCCAGTTCAGTGAGCGAAGTGTTTACGAAGTTTAAAAACCTATCCGCGAACTTCCCGAATGCTTTAGTTTCAGACCGGATTCTTCTTCCAATGCTGAAACCAGGGCGTTGTGGGATATTGATTTCCTGTTCCTGAACCTGAACCTGTCTCGAACCGATTTGAAGTCACCTGGAGCCAGATTGTCCA
>CALDNG010000284.1 GCA_937915285.1 uncultured Desulfomonile sp.
AAACCTACCATAGCCTTCTCCTGGTAACCTGTAATTTTTTTGGAAACGCCAAAAAAGTTGCAATCCATCCATTCGTCATATCGGACAAATCAAAGATGACAGAATACTAGAAATTTCGCTTGTGTTTCAAGTCAACAATTGCCGTGGGGCTCAATGCCTCCCCTCGGGCAAGCGTCTTGGAAACAAGCCTGAATACTGCCCTGTCCATTTCCTTCCTGGATTTGTCTCTTTTTGACAACGAAGACATCACCACACTCAACCGGACATTTTTCTTCAACCTTTCAGAATGTCGATCTAAATAGGCCCAGTACAGGTTAGTGACAGGACAGTCGTTCGAAGGATTGAAGGCGCAGGAACCGCAATAGTCGCTCATCCTGTTTATATAGGCCGATCCAGCAACGTAAGGCTTCGTAGTCATGAAGTCACCAAGCGCATACAGACCCATACCAAAGACGTTGGGCTCAACCACCCAGTCATAGGCGTCCTGATAGGCAACCCAAAACCAGTCCGTAAGCTGACGGGGACAGACATCAAGTAAGGCTCCGAAATTGCACAGAATCATCAGCCTCGTAATGTGATGGCTATAGGCCTCGTTCCAGACATCATTGATTACCGAGTCCAGACAGTTGAAACCGGATTTTTCTCCCCAATAAACCGGTGGGAGTTCCTCAAAGGAATCCATAAAATTAGGGGACACCCCTGCCTCGCAGTTCCATTTCGAGCCTTCTGATTTCAAGGAATACCGACCGCACGACTCAGCGTCACTGGCTACAAACTTGGTCCCGAAACGGTCATCCCGGAATCCATTAGTATACTCATGACAATGACGGACATATTCCCTCCAACCCAGCACCTGCCTTATAAAACCTTCCTTGGAGGGTAAGTCTATGTCGAGTTCCCAGACGTCTCTCACCAGACGCTGAGGCGCCAGACGATTGATGTTCAATAGAGCAGATATCCTGGTGTGAAAGAGACCTGATGACTCGGTAGACATGGCATCTTCGTAAGGGCCAAAATTCTCCATGCAGTTGTTGATGGCCCAGGACCACAAGGAATTGGCATCGTCAATCGTGCATGGTAAAGAGTTTAGATCAAGTTTGCCAGGATGATGACCGAAGCTACTCTCTATGATGCCGCCCACTTCGTTTTTTATGTCACTGGATGGGAAAAGCGGTTTCGATGGAGCTGGTGGCGTGCCCTTCCACGGCCGTCTGTTTTCGGAATCAAAACTGTATTTGCCGCCAACAGGCTTGCCCTGGAACATGAGGATGTCTGTGGCCTTACGCGATGCCCTGTAAAAGGAATCCATCCGGGGTTTTCCGTCTGGCTTCAATGTTTTCCGAAACAGTTCCGATGATGTTAGCCAACCGCTATGCGGCTTCATCCGCAAGGCGCCCCCATCGACCAAAGGCCTGAGATCCTCCCTCAATTCCCTTTCCGCAGGCTCACAGACACTCACAATACCCAATTCACCGATCAGTGGCGCAAGCAGGCTTGAGTAGCGGTCTTTGCCAAAAATATATTTTATGCAGACCCCGCGCTTCGCCTGTTCAAGCGCAAAATGCCGCATGTTCGCCAGTATAATAGCCAGCTTTTGTTTGTGGTACGGGCGTTGCGCAGGTTTCCAAGCGTTTTCAATCATGATGAACCCGATGTTGCGGGGATTTTCATCTGCCATAGACGCATCCACCTCTCCCAACTGATCGTATGGAACATAGGCCCAACGTCTGTTCCCCGGGGCAGGATTGACTCCTTGAAGCGCGCTTATGAAGATACTCATCAGTAGATCACCAATGGGACGTCACTACCTGCGCCCCCCTCAATAGCCATTCAATTTAAGATGTAATTTTCATTCAGCAAATGCGGGCGGATGAAAGCACTTACGATTGAGCGCGTACGATTGCCGCATGCTGTAGATTAAAATAATTTGCTTTTCAAAAGATAAAAAGACGGAACTGATTCCCTAGTTCCGTCTTGCGATTATAATCCCCTGATACAGTCTATTTTTGACTTTTTTAGTAGCTGTCTCATAAAATTTTTTCGCTAGGCCGCAACGACATCATCCTCTATAGGCCATCGGCCCTGATTCAGCCAGCGTACAAGTGATGCGTCTATAGCGTCTTCGAAAACGTCGCAGCGTGAGGCTATCTCTTTGAAAGATAGGCCCTGCTTAAGCATGAAGTGTATATTTTCAGGGGTCATACGGACTCTGTAACCTTCCATCTCGAGCATGACTATCTCCTTTTACGCTATAATAATTCCAATACTATTATTAGTTTGTTGAGGGGTTCCTAAGTTCCATGGCGGAACCAATAATTTTTCCGCTGTTTCGATTAAGGAACTGTTAACGTTTTACAAAGACCTCACATAGCGTTTCAGTATAATTTTTTTACAGCCGATGTGTCAACAAAAATCCGAATAATATTTGGAAGTAATGTTCTATTAAGTTGAGGATATACAACGGGAAAGCTAGTAATAGATGCCTCTTCGCTCCGTATTTTTCCTATCATGGTTATAGGAAATGTATCCATTATTTAGCCTAATCCAGCACACACAGTTCCCCCAAAAAAAGCTGAATCATCCCTATTACTGTCTCAAGTAGAACGACTGGTGTTCGGCCATTGCCTCAGGACTAAGGACTGTAATCTGCATCTCCGGAAAAGCTATTCTAAGCACTTCATCCATGTGCTCAACCGGCATTATGGAAATGCCGTCACGAATCATTTTGGGAACTTCTTTTAGATCTTTTTCGTTCTCTTTGGGAATCACCACTCTTCTGATCAATCCTCGTTTTGCTGCCAGGAGTTTTTCCTTGAGCCCTCCGATAGGAAGGACGCGCCCTCTCAAGGTAATCTCACCGGTCATGGCAAGGTCATGCGGGAATGATTGTCTTGTCAAAGCAGAAAGGATGGCAGTAGTTATTGTAATGCCGGCAGACGGACCGTCCTTGGGTGTGGCCCCTTCCGGCACATGTATGTGAATATCCAGTTTGTTGTAGAAATCGGCCTTGATTCCTAAACCCCATGCTCTTGAACGAACATAGCTCATGGCCGCCCGGGCTGATTCCTGCATCACTTCACCGAGTTTACCGGTTACTGTCAGTTTCCCTGAGCCGGGCATGAGGGCAACTTCTACTGTTAATATCTCGCCACCAACCTCTGTCCAGGCTAGTCCAGTGGCTACGCCAATCTTGTCATTACCTTCCTTGACACCGTAGCGGAACTTGGGAACGCCCAGGTAATGGCCCACATCGCGGGATTCAATCCTGATGCTCTCCATGGCAGACCCACTTACCACCTTGCGGGCAAGCTTACGGCATATCTTGGATATCTGTCTCTCAAGGTCACGAACACCGGCCTCCCGTGTATAGCGGCGGATGATACGGATGATTGATTTCCTTGAAAAAGATATCCTTTCAGCAGTCAACCCGTTTGATGTTATCTGCTTCGGTACCAGAAAACGTTCCGCTATCCTCAATTTCTCAATTTCCGTGTAGCCCGCAAGCCTGATTATTTCCATACGGTCCTGCAAAGGAGCCGGTATGCCGTGAAGGGTATTGGCCGTAGTGATAAACATCACCTGAGATAAATCGTAATCCACATCCAGGTAATGATCATTGAATGTATGATTCTGTTCCGGATCAAGGACTTCGAGCAAAGCTGCCGATGGATCACCCCTGAAGTCGGTGCTCATCTTGTCGACCTCATCCAGAAGCATGACAGGATTAATGGTTTGAACCTTTTTCATGCTCTGAATGATTTTTCCCGGCAATGCCCCGATATAGGTCCTGCGGTGTCCTCTTATTTCCGCCTCATCCCTGACACCACCGAGGGAAATCCTCACAAATTCTCGACTGGTAGCCCTGGCAACCGATTTGGCAAGGGATGTCTTACCCACACCCGGAGGACCAACCAGGCACAATATCGGACCCTTGGATTTTTCGACCAGTTGTTGAACGGCAAGGTATTCGATTATCCGCTCCTTGACTTCCCTGAGACCGTAGTGGTCTTCGTCAAGTATCTTCTGCGCAGCCTCAATATTGATTTTGGTGTCCGATTTTTCAGACCATGGGAGAGCTAGAAACCAGTCTATGTAATTTCGTGAAACTGTAGCCTCTGCAGACATCGGAGACATCATTTTCAGCTTCCGGATTTCCTTGCTAACCTTTGTTTTAGCCTCTGCAGGCAGATTCTTTGCTGAAAGTTGCTCCTCCAGTTCTGCTATTTCATTCTTGAAATCGTCCTTTTCTCCCATCTCCTTCTGAATGGCGCGCATTTGCTCATTCAGGTAATAGTCCTTCTGGCTCTTCTCCATCTGCTTTTTGACGCGGTCACGGATCTTTTTCTCGATCTCCGCAATCTCGATCTCGCTCTGCATAAGCTCCAGAAGGCGCTCTATCCTGTCCTTCACAGAAGGCTTTTCAAGTAGACCCTGTTTGTCCTCGATTTTCAGGTTCAACTGACCGATGATAGTGTCGGCCAGTCGCCCAGGGTCTGAGATGGTTCTCACCGCAGTAACAAATTCCTGAGGGGTTTTCTTGTTATGGGCCAGATAGTTTTCGGCCACATTTTTAAGGCTTCGGACCAGGGCCTGCATTTCAATTTCGCGGCCTCGGCTTTCGTCCTTCATCGCTTCAACTTCAACCTTGAAGAATTCCTCGCCTTCCACGAATCTCCTGATGCAACCACGTTGACGGCCTTCTACAAAAACCTTGAGAGTATTATCCGGAAGTTTCAGTAACTGGATGATCTGGGCAATGGTCCCTATTTCAAAAATATCCGCTTGCTCGGGGTTCGTCTGCTGGGCATTCCGCTGCGAGGCCAGAAAAATCATCCTGTCGTTCTTCATGGCCGTTTCCAGGGCCTTGATTGACCGGTCCCGGCCAACAAACAATGGAACCACCATGGACGGGAAAACAACTATGTCTCTCAGGGGCAGGAGAGGCAGCACGCTGACCTGTAATTCAGGATCTTCTTTCTTCGAGAAAAACATCAATTATACCTTTACGATGCAGTTTCAGCCTCTTTTTCGAACACAAGTATGCAGGGAGAACTCGAGTAAATGACTTCTTCGTTAACTATAACTTCCTGCAGATTCTTGTACTCAGGCAATTCATACATTATGTCGAGCATTGCAGCTTCGAGGATGGAACGTAGCCCTCTGGCGCCCGTCTTTCTTCTGAGGGCTTCTGAGGCTACAGCCTTCAAAGACTCATCCGTGAATCTTAGTTTAACATGCTCAAAACCGAAGAGTTTCTTGTACTGCTTCACCAGCGCATTCTTGGGTTCGAGCAGTATTCTCATGAGGGCTTCTTCATCAAGTTCGTGAAGGGTGGCGGCGACGGGAAGCCTGCCCACAAACTCCGGGATAAGACCATAATGGATGAGGTCTTCCGGCTGTACAAGTTCCAGGACATTCATGTCCTCCTGGTTCTTGGGGCCACCAATCTGGGCATTGAATCCCATGGACTTCATATTCATCCGCTGGTGGATTACCTTGTCCAAACCCACAAAAGCGCCACCGCAGATAAAAAGTATATTTGTGGTGTCTACCTGAAGGAACTCCTGCTGGGGATGCTTCCTGCCACCCTTGGGCGGAACATTCGCCATGGTTCCTTCTATTATTTTCAGCAGCGCCTGTTGAACACCTTCACCGGAAACATCACGGGTAATACTAGGGTTCTCTGTCTTTCGGGATATCTTGTCTATTTCGTCTATGTATACTATCCCTCTGCAGGCCCTTGAAATATCATAGTCGGCGTTTTGGAGAAGGGTCAGTATTATGTTTTCAACGTCCTCTCCGACATAGCCCGCCTCGGTAAGGGTAGTGGCGTCCGCTATCGCAAAAGGAACATTAAGGATTCTCGCAAGTGTTTGCGCAAGAAGAGTCTTTCCCGAACCGGTCGGACCAATCAGTAAAATATTGCTTTTCTGAAGCTCAACCCCATCAAGATCCGGCTTGGAATCAATACGCTTATAATGGTTGTGCACAGCGACTGAAAGAATCTTCTTGGCCTGTTCCTGGCCGATGACATATTCATCAAGCAGACGCTTAATCTCAGAAGGATTGGGAATTTTGGATTTGGCGCGTCCTAATTCTTCTTTCTCGTATTCTTCGGCTATGATCTCATTGCAAAGTTCGATGCACTCATCACAAATGTACACCGTCGGACCTGCAATGAGTTTGCGGACCTCGTCCTGACTTTTTCCGCAAAACGAACAGTATAAAGAAGAAAAATTACCTTTTCTAGCCGCCATGAATGCCTCCGTCAAACGTGCCCATCTGTTTTTAGTCAGGGTTGAGTGGGCAACTCAACCCATTATGATAATTTATGTCTAACCAGCGCAAACGCAACATCAGTGCCGTAAAATGACTCACCGTAATTATATCGCCAGGTAGCCGCAGCAGTTAACCAGCCTTAAACCGAATCTGAGCGCCTGTCCACGGCAAATGCGTAACATGCCAAAAGCCCTGTCTATTTCTCGGTAAGGGCCTCACGTTTGGTAAGGACGTTATCCACTATTCCGTAAGCGACGGCCTCTTCACCACTCATGAAATAGTCCCTTTCGGTGTCCGTTTCGATTCTCTCCCTCGGCTGACCCGTGTGGTTGACCAGTATGTCATTCAATTCGCTGCGCATGCGCAGGATTTCCTTGGCATGGATTTCTATGTCCGTGGCCTGCCCCTGGAAACCGCCCATCGGCTGATGAATTAGTATCCTGGAATGAGGCAGCGCATGTCTCTTACCCTTGGCGCCGGCCGCCAGCAATAGGGCCGCCATACTGGCCGCCTGCCCAATGCAGATTGTCTGGATGTCCGGCTTGATGTACTGCATGGTGTCATAAATGGCCAAACCAGCAGTAACAATGCCACCGGGCGAATTGATATAGAAATTGATGTCCTTTTCAGGGTCTTCGCTTTCCAGGAACAGTAACTGGGCAATTATGAGGTTGGCGACAATGTCATCCACCGCAGTTCCCAAGAATATGATCCGCTCTTTGAGAAGCCTCGAATATATGTCGTATGATCTCTCTCCACGACTTGTCTGTTCTACAACTATCGGAACTAACATGGCCTATTCACTCTCCGCTTCTTTCTGGGGAGTCTCTGTGGTTGGCTCAACGTAAGGGGTTTCCGTCACATTGGCGCGCTCTTCAATGAGCTTGTAAACCTTGTCCTCCAGAATAGAATAACTGAAGTTTTCCATCAGGTTATTATTTTCCATGTGGTCTCTGAGGAAATCAACAGGCACACCTATGAGGTTTGCACGCCTCTCTACTTCGGCGTCTATCTCTTCTGATGACACTTCTAAAGATTCCTGCTCCCCTATTGCTTTAAGTATGATGCCTGCCTTGACGTTCTGCAAGGCCACCGGGCGCAACTGGTTTCTCTGCTCCTGGGTGGGCATCGGGAATCTGCTGAGATCTATACCTTGAGCCTGGAGGGTTTGCAGCGACTCGCGGATCATGTCGTCTATCCGTTGTTCAACAAGCGTGGAGGGCGCTTCGAATGGATTTTTTTCAACTAACTGATCGACAATCTGCTTCCTCAAAGCGTTTGTGGCGTCCGCCTTGTAAGAGTTGTCGATATCTTCGCGGATCTTGTTCCTCAAGTCCTCCAGTGACTGGTAATCACCGAGGTCTTTGGCGAATTCGTCATTGATTTCAGGAACGGTCTTGACCTTTGCGTCAGCTACAACCACGGAAAAGTGAACGGTTTTTCCGGCAATCTCTTTTCTGGGGAAATTGTCCGGCAATTCATAGGACAAATCTGTGGGCTCCAACACCTTGAGACCTTCAAGTTTTTCGTCAAAATCAGGCAGATAGAAATTGCGTCCCATTTCCAGGTGATAATCGGTCACTGTAAGCGAATCAACCGTTTCGCCTTCTATATCTGCGTTGATATCAACCGTAAGTATGTCTCCCATGGCCACGCCACGATCATCAGGAATAGGCGCAAGTTTTGAGTGCCTGTCACGAATAGCGTCCATCCGATCCAGAACATCGGTGTCCTTGACTTCGCGGATGGTCTTGGTGAGGCCTAAGCCATCGTAATCCTTGGCTACTATCGGTGGAGTGACCTCAACTTCCGCCACGTATTTGAAAGGCTTTCCGTATTCAACCGGCTCGGGATCAAGGCTTAACACACTGATAGGCTTGATCTTCTGCTCATCAAGCCCGAGTTCGAATGTGTCTTCCACTATTTTACGTGCAGCGTCTGAATAAACCTGCTCCTTGTAGAGAGACTTAATCATGTCCATGGGGACCTTGCCTCTCCTGAAGCCCCTGATCTGAAGGTTCTTTTTCAGGTCTTTGTATTGAGCGTCTATCAGCTCATCCACTTTACTTTCATGAATCTCAAAAGTGAGCTTCTTTCTTATTTCG
>CALDNG010000285.1 GCA_937915285.1 uncultured Desulfomonile sp.
TCAAATTCTCCGAGATGCATCTCCTTGCACTGATACTCAGGAAGGTTTCTCTTTATTCGGGACTCCTGGGTAACACAATGAGGCACTGAAATAATAACTGAGTCCTTGTCTCTAGATAGTTTATAATCGACAATTATCTTCCATGGGAAATACTCGAGCGCCTTAACGAATCCATCCAGACCGGTTTCACTTATTCCGTATCTCTTCTTGATGTCCTTGGCCGCAATTCCTGCTACCCGTCTCCAGACTCTTTCGTTAAAATGGTTGGCAATGTCCGTCCCATATTCCTCTTCCAGGAAGATGTACCAGAATGAATCAACCACCCTGTAATGCCAAAAGAGGAAATCCAGGTATTCTCTCAAATCTTTTCGTTCCAGTTCGTCAATATTCATTGCAACATCCTCTGAAACTTGGTAGGAAAGTCTTACTTTGAAATATTATTTGGTTTATGTCAACGAACTTTGTCTGCTAATGACCTCTTCCAATTGGCTAGGTCTAGGTTGGCGGGACAAGAACACAGGCTCCTGTTTCAGCAGGCTTTGAGAGGCTTTTGATGCGTTACGCTTACATTCTTATAATGTCGATTCCATTACTGTTACTTGGTGTGACGGAAGTTGATGCCCAGCAAAGATTCCCCATGCCAAATGTTACCAACCTAAAAAGCCTTACAACGCAGATGACCGACAGGGCGCCGGATATTCCCGGAAAAGAAACAACAATGACTTTCTATTCCGGCGCAAATGGTGACATCATTACCGTCTACACTTATAAAGGTAGAAATGTCGCATTCAGCACTCACAACAACAGTGACATACAAAAAACCTATCGCCTTTTCGTTGATTTTACCGGTGAAAGGCTTTTTCAAGAGATTCCTCCGGGTTCGGCCTGGACGCTTCCCACTTGGGCAAGGTGATTTGACGCTCTGAGCCTATACCTCTGGAAATTTCTCGACATGGGGGTTAGATGCACGAACTGGCAATCGTTGAATCCATAATGGAAACGCTTTTGGATCAACTCAAAATACATAACTGTAGTAAAATACTGAGTGTAAATCTTGAATTTGGGGCCATGACTGCTGTCATGCCTGCGGCCATAGATTTTGCCTTCGAAGCCCTGTCCAAAGGGAGCCCTGCAGAGGGAGCGTTAATAAAAACAACCATAATTCCAATAAAAGCCCGATGTATGGACTGTGGACAAGAATCCACCTTGGATGACTATCTACCTTTTTGCCCGAAATGTGATGAAGGGGTTCTGCAGATTATCCAGGGAAGAGATGAAATGAGGATTGCTTCGATAGAAATACAGTGATTTTTACAAATTGTTGTACCGAGGAAACATCAAGAGGCAATGGTATAACGGAAGCAAGATTGATGAACTAAAGGTTCTCTGATTGAAACTGGCATTTTTCAGTGATGTTCATGGCAACCTTGAGGCTCTGGAGCTATTCATAGAACACTCGAGAAATCTGGGGACTGAGGCATACGCCTGTTTGGGGGATTCGATTGGCTATGGCCCTAATCCAAATGAATGTTTGGAGATCATCAGGGAAATATGTCACTCAAATGTCATAATGGGTAATCATGAATATGCTGCGCTAAACCTCATGGAATCAGAGAGGCTTATGAATCCCATGGCTTTTGAGGCGATATGCTGGACTCAAAAACAGCTTACAAAAAATAACATTAAATATATAGGAGGGCTTAAATTAAAACTTGAAACAGAGTTATTTACACTAACCCATGCCTCATGTTTTGAGCCTGACAGTTGGGAATACCTGTTTTCCGGGAGAAGCCTCGGTATCATGCTCTGTCTTCAAAACTCCGGGACGTCATTGACTTTTGCCGGCCACACACATCGCCCCATGCTCGCTGACGCATCCGGAAAACAACTCATCGAAACTACATTTTTCGAGGGTGGAACAACTTATTCCAACCGTGCCAGTGAAAAACTTCTGATCAATCCGGGTAGCATCGGTCAGCCGAGAGACCCTATACATAAACCGTGCTACGTAACTCTGGACACTGAATCGCAACAGATAACCTGGTGGAGACTCGACGGATACGACCCTAAAATCACGGCAGCCAAAATCCTGAAGACTGACTTACCGTGCGAATGCGCCTATTATTTGACCAGATAGTCGCCCTCGGAAACTGCAGGTGATGTTTGCTGTCATTCGGTTTCCGGCGCTGACTCCATTGCGTAAAGCGCTGCTCCCAATGCCCCGGTTATCTGGGGATGAGGCGGGGACACTACCGGACATGATGTGTGGGATTTGAGCAAGGTGATTAAATACGGATTGTGCTCAATAACGCCCCCGGTCATCACGATTGTATCCGTCAATGTATCCATCTCTATTATCCTTTTTACAACAGAGTGGAATAATCCCTTTACAATCCTGTCTACCTGATTTCCAGCCTTGATTTTTTCCAGAACCTCGGTTGCGGAAAATACAGTGCAATAACTCCCTAAAACTATTTCCTTGTCAGCCTGTTCCGCCAGCGAGTTAAGTGACTCTAGCGGTAGCCTCAGACGCAGAGCCATCTCTTCCAGAAATGCGCCCGTGCCCGCAGCGCATTTCCGGTTCATTTTAAAGCTCACTCTCCTGCCATGCCCATCGATTTTTATTACCTTGTTGTCCTGGCCGCCTATATCAACTACCGTTATCGGGCCACCAAAGTAATGATAGCAGCCTCTGCCATGGCAAGCTATCTCCGTCATGGAACCACTCGCAAAAGAAACACTGTTTCGGCCATAGCCTGTAGAATAAACTATTACATCATCCTGTGGCGAAAGGCCGGCCTCTGATAGGCATGAATTCCAGACGGTTTTTGAGGCGGCGCTAAAGTCAGTGGCTGAATAGACAACCTTCGAAGCAAGAACAACTCCAGAGTTGTCAATGATAACCCCTTTGGTGGTGCATGAGCCGACATCTACTCCACCGGCATAATCGTATTTCATGATGGGCTATCTTCCTGTTTCATCAAGCTGCTCTACAAAGGCTTCGATATTTGTTCGTGCCTGTTCCTCGGAATAGCAACGCAAATCATTGAGGTCTCCATTTACGACCAGGACAGGTAGATTGAGCCTGTCACGCATTCTCTGTGGCATCATGTAACGACTGTTGGAGTTGTTCGGACATGTCTTGGCGTCATGAAAAATTATGCCATCAATGGAGAACTTCTTTATCCATGCCTCCATGTAGGCTTCCTTGTAGGAATCGTCCCGCACGATAAAGAGTTCCGTGTAAGCCTTTGCCATGGACTCAAGGGGGAATTGAGGATCAAACGCGTCAAAAATCCAGCTATTACAATATGTGGAAGCGACAACATTGGTTTTAAGGGCGTTAAACTGAGCGCTCAAGTCCCTGAGCTTGCCCCATATAGGCATTCCATCCCAATAGATTCGATGTTTTTCAGCATCTACCGCTGCAATTCCGTCGTCAATCCTCTGTTTCAGTTCGGCCAAAAGAGTGTTGTAGTAATCGACTGCCTGAGGTAGTCCTCTCAGGACCACTGCCGGCCCCATGTGTATCGTGGCGTCAAAAAAAGTTAGGGGAGCAGGAACAGCGGCTCCGCATTCAAGAACCTGCCTCCATAATTTTGTGCAATCCAGTGAGAGCTTGACAACTTCTCGTAACTTGTCGATGTCGAATTTGTTTCCGGAAACTTCTTCCAGCGTGGGAATCATGATCTTGATCTGCGAAACAAGATCGCCGATGTGGAAATCCTCCACGGCCTGAATGTTCCGATGTGTGTGTATACCCACTATCGGAACGTTCCACTCCCTGGCGTAATACGCAAACCAGTCCTGAACATCCCGGCATTGATTTGTGTTGTAAACCAATACGTCGGCCTTAGGAACTTTCTCCATCCCATAGGCTTTGGTCAAAGGCGTGCATCCCCTCACGTAAGCGCCAATATCAGCAGTCAGATATGAACAGATGTCCGGTGAGTATCCCATTGCATTTGCGGCGGGAATCAGGTCAGTGGCCATGCGGGTCGCGCCCAGCATAGCTCCGTGATTTTCAGGGAAATAGACCTCAAACCCGAGAGAATGAAGAAGTTCCGCTGGGCCAACGGAAGTACACCACGCTATCTTGCGTGTCCCTTCCCTGCTCGCCCTGTCCAATCCAAGGAAATGATCAGCCATGATCTGTTTCATCATGGAAGTCGCTGCTATCGGTCTGGATTTGTTTTTCTGAGATTCGGCCACAATAAACCCCACAGTCGTTTGACTTTTTAACGATGATAGTCTCAACCGAAGAAATAGGCGATAATCGGCATCCGGGATGAGTCACTCCGGCAGCTTGCGCGTAAAGCCTCAAACCAGAAATATTAGCAATAGTTATAAATTAATCAGGCGCTATTTTAAAGAACCCTGCGGGGTCCGCATTTTTTCAACCACTTAACCTTCACGCATTGGCCCCATCGATTGACCCTGACGCATTTTTTTACGTAATAGCATCCGGTCCTGGGATAGTAGTATCTGTATGCGACCCTGGAGTCGTTGACAGTGAGCACAGTTCCGCTAAAGCCAGGCTTGCCGGCCTCAGAAGCCAAGGGCATGGAGACTGAAAATAGCAGTGCGGCTGTCAATCCCAACATTAATTTAAGCGCATGACGTTTCATCAATCCCTCCGAATGTCTTTAGTAACTATATATTATGTCGACAAACGACAATTCACAAGACCAAAACTTTCATGAAACTTTTCTAACGAACCCAGGCTCTCAAAATGAATGGGACAATCTGTCAAGATTCACATATCCGTGAAGGCTTGCCTAAAATTGTTCTTTGAGTTAAATAAGTCCGCATGCATTTCCTCTCAAAAAGGAAATTATATTTGTCGCTTGTGTCTGCAGGTTATAAATCTGGATCACTGGCCGTGAATTAGAATTACGGATGTGCGAATGAAGTCATTAGGAAGAGCGATCATTTACCTCGGAAAACTTTCGTTATATTTGATCTTTCTTGGCCTTGCGGTTGCGGCCCTGTTTTATGGCATGGAGAAGTTTTCTGAATTCGCCCTCAGCAAATCATATCTGGGAGTTGTGTATCACCATGATTTTGACATGGTGCGAAAGGATGCCACGGCTCCTGTGTCGCATTACGACTACGACTTTACCCCGGGCGCATGCGTTGAATTCAACATCCTTAAAGGTAACCAGTACGAATACGCCAACAATGCAGGTTTTAGGGAACCACGTGAGATCAGTCTGGAAAAGCCCGAAGATGAATACAGAATTTTCCTTACGGGTGGATCTACTGCTTTTGGACTCGGCGCTATAGGTGATGCGGTTTCAATCACCAATCACTATAGTATTGAATACCGTGAAACGATCTCCCATATCATGGAAATGATCCTTAACGCCACGGCCCCTATAGATGGAAAGAAAATAAGGGTCTACAACACGGCTGTTTGGGGACATTCCTACCAGCACCTTCTCATTCGCTATCCTGTAAAGCTCCGCCAGTACAATCCAGACCTGATAGTTTCTCTGGACGGCGCCAATGAATTGCCACTGATAAGCAAGCTAACACCTGACTGGAATTATTTTCAGGAAGGGCAATACAACAACATCATTAGGGACATTTACTCATACAGTGGAACGGGCCTGGCGTCCTACTTGACTTTATGGCTAAAAAACAACACGTTTTTAATGACGTATTTATGGGCCGGACAGGACATCTTTCAAGAGTTGAACGTAAGGGCTCCCGTTCACAAAGCGGTGGTTGAAGGCGCTTCGAGCGAGGTCAAGCAGGTTGGTGGATCGATAGATGACATGTCGCGATTGCTCGATCGAAATATAGACACCGTGGTGAAGGTCATCGAAGATTACAGTTCGTCGATACAGAATGACGGAATTCCGCATGTAATGGCGCTTCAGCCGTGGCTTTACCTGAGCAGGAAGCCGATGTCTCCCCAGGAAAGGGCCATCAACGAATTACCTGGTTTCAAGCAGTATTACGGTGTTCCATCAGACAAGACATACAAGCTGCTGGTTGACAAGATTGTTGCGAGCGCACAGAAAAAGAATTATTTTGTAGCCGATTTCTCCGACTATTTTGATGACGTCTCTGAGTGGGTCTTCTTGGACTGGTGTCACTTGACCAGTGGCGCAAATTTCCTGTTGGCAAAAGAAATTTCTAACCTTGTAAAGGAACACATTTTCCAAAGAAAGCTTTCCAGCGCAGATTTGACTACAGACAAGAATTCATTCTTTTGGGATGTGGCTTCTGCCTCGCAGGTCGTTTATCCTGGATCTGAGGCTGAAAAGGCGAGCCTAAAGCAGAACGCCCTTAGGGGGTATCCCGGAGAGGGCTGCTTTGAGTTCACCCCTTCGAATCCCAATGACAGGCTGGAAGTTATTTTGGATATGCAGAGGGCTTATCCGGTAAGCAGAATCAGGGTTGTCTGGGGGGATGAACAATCAACCCCCGAAGAATGGGAAATGGAATATTCTGAGGACATGAAAGAATGGAAGACCCTGGTAAAGTCATCCTCAAATGAAATAGACTGGTACTCGAGGTGGCCAGGTTTCGAATATTACGGGGCTGAGCCAGTAATGGCCAGGTATTTGAGGTACCGGCCGCTCAAAGGCGCCGGTTCAGCGATCAAACTTAGATTAATCAGCGCACATCGGTAGGTTCAAATGAATATACTTGGTCTTTCTGCCTTTTATCATGATAGCGCTGCGTGCCTGGTCAGAGATGGCGAGATAGTAGCAGCAGCCCAACAGGAGCGATTCACACGCGTAAAGCATGACCACCGATTCCCTATGGATGCAATTAGGTTTTGCCTGGAGAAGGGAAAGATATCGTCCAAGGATCTAGACTATGTAGTTTTCTACGACAAACCATTTATAAAATTTGAGCGACTCCTGGAGACGTATGTCTCTTATGCTCCGAGAGGTTGGGCTTCTTTCCTCATGGCGATGCCATTATGGCTGAAGCAGAAGCTTCACATGCCCAACCTGATCAGGAAAAGCATGGATTATGAAGGCAAGATCATCTTTCCTGAGCATCATGAATCCCACGCAGCGAGCGCTTTCTTTCCTTCTCCCTACAAACGGGCAGCATTTCTAACCATGGATGGAGTGGGCGAGTGGACGACTACCAGTTTCGGTGTCGGTGATGGATCAAAAGTCAGAATAGACTATGAGATAAAATTTCCTCATTCTCTAGGTCTTCTATATTCAGCATTTACCTATTTTACGGGGTTCAAGGTCAATTCAGGTGAGTACAAAGTCATGGGACTGGCTCCCTATGGTGAGCCCAAATATGTAGACACAATAATGAATGAGCTTATCGACATCAAGGAAGACGGCTCATTTAAACTGAACATGAAATATTTCACGTATCCTTACGGCCTTACAATGACCGGATCCGCTTTCGAAAAGCTGTTTGACGGTCCGGCGCGTAAGCCCGAAGGGCAATTGACACAGAGGGAAATGGACATAGCCAAATCAGTTCAGGTTGTGACTGAAGAGGTAATGCTTAGGACTGCCCGTCACATCCACAAGTCCACAGGTGAAAAATATCTTTGTATGGCAGGTGGAGTGGCTCTTAATTGTGTAGGTAACGGCCGAATACTCAGAGAAGGGCCTTTTGAGGATATTTGGATTCAACCGGCGGCCGGTGACGCTGGAGGAGCTTTGGGAGCTGCTCTCTTTGTGTGGCACCAGATCCTTGGTAATGATCGGGTTGTTGATAACACGAGAGATCTTCAGCACGGTTCCTACCTGGGACCTGAATATTCTGATGAGGAAGTAAGAGAATATCTTGAGTCACATGCTTATCCATATGAACACCTTGAAAATGGCGATGGATTGTCCAGGATTGCCGACCTGATAGCGGAAGGAAAAGTGATAGGCTGGTTCAACGGCCGTATGGAATTTGGCCCCAGGGCGTTGGGATCAAGGTCAATTATTGGTGACGCCAGAAACACATCCATGCAAAGCCAGATGAATCTCAAGATCAAGTACAGAGAGAGCTTCAGGCCTTTCGCCCCATCTGTCCTGGCTGACCAGGTCGGAAATTATTTTGAAATAGACAGGCCTTCGCCATACATGCTTCTTGTTGCAGACGTCCAGGAAAATATCAGGAAACCCATGGACGACAACCAGAAGAAATTGTGGGGCATAGAAAAACTAAACGTAGCACGGTCTGAAATTCCGGCAATAACTCATGTGGATTACTCCGCGAGGATTCAGACTGTTCACCGTGAGACCAATCCCCAATACTACGACCTTATAGAAGCCTTTTACAAAAAGAGTGGTTGTCCTGTAATCGTTAACACTTCGTTCAATGTGAGAGGTGAACCTATCGTAATGAGCCCTGAACACGCATATCTGTGTTTTATGAGGACCGAAATGGATTACCTTGTTTTGGGGCATTATCTTCTGGACAAGAAAAAACAGCCAAAACTCAGGGACGATGAGGACTGGCGATCACAGTACGAATTAGATTAAACGGACTGAATAACAAATGAACATCATCCAGGAAATCAGAGAAGAGATTAGGGCGGCTGCCGTTGTCCCGACCAAAAGGGACATGAATATTCTTGCGGTGTTATTCCTTATCGTTCCCTGCGCCATCGGCGCCCATCTGCTTTATTGGCGAGGATCATTCTATGGTTGGGTGTGGCTCGCTTTAGGCATTTCACTTTTTCTGTCGCGATTTGTTCCGTCACTATTCAAGTTCATTTTCGGGAAATGGGTGGCTCTGTCCATAATTATTGGTTACTTCATTTCCAGAATACTTTTGACTCTCATCTTCTTCCTTGTCATAACTCCCACAGGGTTAATAATGAAACTGTTCGGAAAAGATCCGATGGAGAGGAAGCTGGACCCAGAGGCCAAGACCTACTGGGTCAAACACGAGGAACCATCCGAAAAGACCGTTGAAAGATATGAAAAACAGTTCTAGAACTGTCTGGAATGCTTTAGGAGGGATATAGCATGTCACTGGTTAAGGAATTCTGGGACTTCATGAAGGTCCGGAAAAAATTCTGGTTAGCGCCAATTCTTATTGTTCTGGTAATACTTTCCGCCTTCATCATACTGGCGGCTAGCTCACCGGTTGCTGCGCCCTTCATTTATACGTTGTTCTAGGCCTTCTTTGGCCCGTAATGGCGCCTTGGCCTTTTGGTCAGGGCGTCTGTTCAGGCTCAGCAATAGCGGCTTCATAGGCGTCTCTGGTTTTTGCTCTACTTGATGCGATGGGGACGCTTTTGTTTTGCCAGGATCATCGGTCAATTGAAGCGACTCATTGGCTCACTGACTGCTTGATCTCTTAATCTGGAAAATACGACGGGGATCTGTTTTGAAGAAGTTCATATTTATAACTATTTATGTTGTTTTCCTGGCCTTGATAGCCGTTGGTGTTCTGGCCGGGCTGGAATATTACGCATACTTGAAAGTAAAATCGTCTCCTCTAGGCCAGGCTTACCAGGATCGAGATCTTGATCTTGCCCGACGCAGTTCCCAAACCGTCGCTCCTCAATACGGTTATGAACCGACACCGGGCTTTGCTTCGGTCAGGAATACCAGGCTCGGAAATTCATTTGAGTATATAAACGAGGAGAGTTTCAAAGACACGGAAAGTGTGCCACGTGAAAAGCCTTCAGATGAGTACAGGGTAATTGTTACAGGCGGATCTGTTGTTTATGGTCGCGGCCCAGTGCCTCCTGCCGATGTAGTGTGCGATTTTTACGAGGTTACCTACCGTTGGACGATCCCGCATATCATAGAAAAACTGATGAATGCCGACCCCGAAATCATGAGCAAAATCGGGGGTAAAACAGTTAGGGTAATAAACGCTGGAGTTGCAGGATTCGTTTATCAGAACAACCTGATGCGCTACCTGGCCAAGCTGCGCCTTTATCAACCCGATCTGGTAATAGCCCTGGATGGCGCCAACGAGGTACACACGGTAGCCAGGCCCCTGAAAGACTGGAACTACTTCACCGAGGGACCATATTTCGAGGTAGTGACTGAAGTCATGGACATGAGCAAAGCCGGTTTCATGAACTATCTGACGCTATGGCTAAAACGAAACACCTATTTCTTTACCTGGCTTGCAATGAGTAAGGGAGAAGGCCCTGGCATATTAATGGAGAATAGGGGATTTGCAGCTCATCCACAGGATCCAACACCGGAAATGCTAGACTACCTTAATAAGAACGTAGGCCAGGTAGCTGACGTGGCTACCATTTATCATAAGGTCCTGGAAACGGACAAGGTTCCGCATGTGTTTGCTCTCCAGCCAATGTTCAAGAACTCGAAGAAGAAAAGGACACCACTAGAGCAGGAAATAGAAAAAGTAACAGGTATGGACAAGATAGGTTTCTACGATGCGGCCAAAACCTATGACACCCTGGTGAGTCAGGTCATCAAGAGAGCCGGCGAGGAGGGTTTCCAGATACTGGACCTCACGACCATTTTTGATTCGACCAACGAGTGGGTTTTTACCGATTGGTGCCACTTAACCAATGGCGCAAATTTTATGGTGGCAAAGGCTTTGGTGGCTGAAGTAAAAAACCGTGTTTTCGGTTTGGAACTCAAGCCGTTTGACAAACTTCAGGAGCCGTTTGACACTTATTTCACCGATTATTCAAAATCAGCCAAGGTCCTTGTTGACGGCAAGCTAACTAATGTCGGACTGAACATTCTAAAGGGTTACCCATCCGGTGAAGCTCTGGACATAAGTACCCCAGGGGCCAACGTTGAACTGACACTCGATCTAGAGAAGACTGTCCCCATATCAAGGCTCAGAATTGTATGGGGATCAGAAAAAGACTGCCCCACAAAATGGAAGATGGAAGTGTCTTCTAATGGAAGCGATTGGCGCCCATGGTTGAATGTTGAAAGCAATGTTCCTGATCATTTTGACCAATGGCCTGGATATGAATACTATGCGCCCAGTGAAACAGAAGCCAGATTCGTAAAATACACCCAGACGTCAAGTCCTGGGGAAATTTCAATTCGACAAATCAGCCTTTTTAGATAGAATTGGTGTTCGGCAATGAAGCTGTGAGATACATTACGCCGTCAAGACCCTTCACTGACGTCCGATTCATGGCCATAATCTCAATGTGAGTTGGCCTAGGCATTCCGAATTACTTTAAAATAATTTTATTGAATGGAGCCGTTATATGAAACTCAAGGACAGTAAAGTAGCTATTCTGGTCGAAGACATGTACAATGAATTCGAACTCTGGTATCCGTATTACAGGCTTATTGAAGAAGGATGTGATGTCATCCTTGTTGGTCCTGCGGTCGCAACCTACCATAGCAAGTACGGCATCCCCGCGATAGCTCACAAGACCGCAGAGAGTGTGAGCGCAAACGATATTGACGCCCTTATAATACCTGGCGGCTATGCGCCGGATAAAATGAGAATCCACCCACCGATGGTAAAGCTGGTCAAAGATGCTTTTGACACCGGCAAAGTGGTTGCTTCCATTTGTCACGGTGGCTGGATGCGTGTTAGCGCCGGGATACTGAAAGGCCTCAAAGTGACATCGTACGTGGCCATCAGGGACGACATGGTTAATGCCGGCGCTCTCTGGCAGGACGCAGAACTGGTTCAGGATGGAAAGCTGATCACATCCAGGAAACCTGATGACCTGCCCGCTTTCTGCCGAGCCATTGTTTCCGCTATGCAAGCTTAGTTCCGCAAAATTACGCGGCCAGAAATGTTTCACACGGACTTGAATCGCTTCCTTCAGGAGACCTACCACAGTGAATGAATTCCAAATAGAAGCCAATGCCGTAATTGACGGTGGCATAGCTTCGGTTAGACTTGAAATAGCTGATGGTGTCATTCAGGACATTCAAAAAGTAGAGTGTGTGTCTAACCCGGGTCTTATTTTGTTTCCCGGCTTTATAGATGTTCATGTCCATGCTAGAGACTACTCCCTACCAGGTGACTCTTCTCCTGAATACAAATCGGCATGGGAGAGGATGACGGCCAAGGAGTCTTTTATTACAGCAGGCCAGGCAGCAGTTAACGGGGGGGTTACACTTTATGCCGCAATGCCCAATGATCCAGTTCCGCCGGACGATCCGGTTACTTATT
>CALDNG010000286.1 GCA_937915285.1 uncultured Desulfomonile sp.
TTTGGGCACTTTACCTTTTCTAGGCATTCGGTCTACTCCAAGACTGTTTCAAGCTCGCCAAACCGGCGGATTTTAGAACAAGCTGAGACGGGCAGCTTCCAGATTGGACAGGTTCAGAAGGCCGCGAATCCTATTCGCATGAACCTTCTTTTCTCAATTCCCTTCTAAACCTTCCCCGTCCCTTAAAGACGGTTTATCCGGACCCGTATCGTGTTAATCCTCAGAACTTGTTTATTGATTCAGATCGAACGTTGTGAATGCTTCAATTCTCATCAATAAGCGTGAGCTTCTTTACGACGAGGATTATTTTGGCCTTTTGGTGCCGTATTTGGATCGGCCCTGTTTTCGATCCGTAACTCCATAAGCGTCCTGAGCGCCCCTGATGATGTGATAACGAACACCAGGAAGGTCCTTGACTCTACCGCCTCTTATCAGGACAACGGAGTGTTCCTGCAAATTGTGGCCAATGCCTGGGATGTAAGAGGTGACCTCATAACCATTTGTAAGCCTGACTCTGGCGACTTTTCTCAAGGCCGAGTTCGGTTTCTTGGGCGTGGTCGTATAAACCCTCACACATACCCCGCGGCGTTGCGGACAGTTGGTCAGAGCCGGGGCCGACGTTTTACGCCTTGGCTGAGTTCTACCTTTTCTGACCAGTTGATTGATTGTCGGCATACGCCAGTACCTCCAAATATGTATCTTTCTATTATGAGCAAAGCAGGTTGCTCTTGTCAACACTTTTGTTCAATGAATTAGGCCGAGCCATAAGCCCGGCCTATAACTTTCGAGGGATCAGCAATGAAGCCAGGAAGCCGTTTTGGTCTTCCGAGACGGCATGATGTCGAATCGGGAGGGCGCCTGGCATTTTCTGTTATTGGCTGACGTTTTAGTCAGCGGTTATGTTAAAGCGCGTATATAAAAGCATAGCTACGCGCTCAGTTGTTTTTTGTCCTCCGCGAGTCGTCGGTCGTGTGTTGTGTCTGAGTCAGAGGTCTGTTCATCATATTTGAGTCTCAGGTTTTTGTATTGACTCAGTCCGGTCCCGGCCGGAATCAGGCGGCCCATAATGACATTTTCCTTAAGGCCGCGCAGGTAGTCGATTTTTCCGGAGATTGAGGCCTCTGTGAGTACCTTCGTTGTTTCCTGGAAACTTGCAGCGCTGATGAAGGAATCTGTTGATAACGACGCCTTAGTGATTCCCAACAGTAGTGGTTCAGCCACAGCCGGGGTTCCTCCCGCCTGCAAGACTCTACGGTTTTCGTCCTGAAAGATTTGGCGTTCGATCTGTTCGCCCACCAGGAAGTCCGTATCACCGACCTCTTTCACCCTGACCCTACGCAGCATCTGACGAACAATGACTTCAATGTGTTTGTCATTGATTTTGACGCCCTGGAGGCGATAGACCTCCTGGACCTGGTCAACAAGGTATTTGGCAAGGTCCTTTTCACCCTTGATTCCCAAAAGGTCATGAGGGTTGGTTGAGCCTTCCATGAGAGCGTCACCTGCGTCCACCCAGTCGCCTGCATGAACTGAGATGTGCTTTCCTTTGGGGATCAGATACTCTCTGGTCTCGCCGATATCGGGCTTAACTATGACCTTACGTTTCCCTTTGGTGTCCTTGCCGAATTCTACCTGGCCTTCAATCTCCGAAATGATGGCGAACTCTTTGGGTTTTCTCGCCTCGAAAAGTTCGGCCACGCGGGGAAGACCACCCGTGATATCCTTGGTTTTTGTGGTTTCACGAGGTATTTTTGCAATCACATCGCCTGCGTGAACCTGTTCACCCTCTTTTACCATGATGTTTGCGCCGACGGGGAGCAGGTAACGCGCTTCGGAATCACCAATTTTAATGGTTCTCCCACGTTCGTCCTTAATTGAAACTCTAGGCCTGATCTCAGAGTCCCTGTCCTTGTATTCGACTACGACTTTTCTGGATAGACCGGTGACTTCATCGACCTGCTCATTCATTGTGACACCTTCGATGATGTCACCATATTTAATTATACCGGAGACTTCCGTGATGATCGGTATGGTGTAGGGGTCCCACTCGGCCAGCAGAGTTTCCCTGTTAACGGGTTCATTGTCGGAAACCCTCAATTTCGCACCGTAAATTACCTTGTTTCGCTCACGTTTTTGGCCCTTTTCGTCCAGGACGGCCAGGGATCCGTTACGATTCATGACAACCTGTTCGCCATCACGATTTACGACTGTTTTGAGATCGATAAACTTGATACGCCCTTCATTCCTTGCAAACAACTGTGAAGAGCTTGATCCGAGCCATTCCAGGAGAACCTGACCTTCAGAGTCTATCTTGTCGCCATCCTGAACCTTGACGTTCATGTAGTCCATTACCGGATAACGTTCATAAAGTCTGAAGAGAACCTGTCCATCTTCCTCGCCGCGAATCTGAAAGATACCGCCACGTTTTTCAGCCTCTGAAATTCTCGATACTCCCTCACTATTGTCGAAAATAAAGGATTGGGGGAGTAGCTGAGTGTCGTTTCTGACCACTATCCTGGTGTTTTCGGGAATCTGGAACTTGGACTTTAACCCTTCTTCGTCCTGGAGGCTGTATGATTTCTTGTCCGAGGATATCCAGATCTTTCCACCGAGTTTTTCGCCTTCAGTGGGTTTGTGTAAAGGCCCTTCATAGAGGAAAGAGTATTCCCTCAATGTTTGCCCGTCCTCGACAAGCCATTTCTGAACTTCATCCTTTTTCATGGCGAAGTCTTCATAAACGACGACAGCCTTCATCTTTTCTTTTTCTTTGAGGATCATGACACGGCCTTTTTTCCTGGCCGATATGATATTCCTCTTCAGAGAGGCCGTTCCACCGATGTGGAAAGTTCTCATGGTGAGCTGGGTTCCGGGCTCGCCAATTGATTGGGCGGCAATGATTCCGACAGCCTCACCGATGTTTACCATCTTGCCATGAGCAAGGTCGCGACCATAACACAGGCTGCAAACCCCTCTTTTGGATTGGCAGGTTAGCACGGAACGGATCTTTACCCTGTCTATACCAGAATCCTGAATCTTGTCCTTGTGTTCTTCCTGAATCTCCTCATTGGCCCTGACAATGATCTCGCCGGTATAAGGATGTTCTATGTCCTCAAGGGCAACCCTTCCAAGGATTCGGTCTGCCACATGTTCTATGATTCCGCCGCCTTCCTCAAGAGACGC
>CALDNG010000287.1 GCA_937915285.1 uncultured Desulfomonile sp.
TAAGCCCTTATGTCCATGTAAAAAATGGTTGGTTCAATAGTTGCGTCATGCTCCCTGGCTATGACCGCTTCCTTGATTGAGGCCATGCAGCAGACTGAACTACAGTGGGGCATGCCTTTGCGTCGGTCTCTTGAAGCCACACATTGTATCCAGGCAACCTTTTTGGGGTGCTTGCCATCAGATGGCCTGGTAACCACGCCGCCGAATGGTCCGGAGGCGCTCAGGATTCTTTCGATCTCAAGGTTGGTGACAACATTCGGCATTCGTCCATGCCCGAATTCCGATACGTGGGCCGTGTTGAACAGTTCATAACCCGGGGCCATGACCACGGCGCCCACCTTAATGTCTTCAATTACGTCCTGCTGTTCGTAATCGATTGCGCCTGACGGACAGACCTTGGCGCAAACACCGCATTTCTTTCCATTAAAGACCCGGCAGGTATTGGTGTCTATCGTGTAAACAGAAGGTATCCCCTGAGCATAATCTTTATAAATGGCTTTTCGTAGATCGTGCCCGAAATTGTATTCGTTTGGAACCTTTGTCGGACATTTCTGGGCGCAGGCGCCACACGATGTGCATTTTGATGCATCCACATAACGGGCTTTTCTGCGAACCTTGACGGTGAAAGAGCCAGCTTCTCCCTCTATACCTTCAATCCTGCTGTAAGCCAGGATTTCAATGTTCGGGTTTTGAGCGAGGGTCTGCAATTTTGGCGAAAAGATACAGGCTGAGCAATCATTGGTTGGGAAGGTCTTGTCCAACTGGGCCATGACGCCACCAATGCATGGCTTTTCATCGACCAGATAAACCCTGAACCCGGACTCTGCCAGATCCAAAGAGGCCTGAACTCCTCCTATGCCTCCTCCAACCGTCATAACTGCGCCAATTTTCTTGTTTATCACGGCACTCTCCGGAAATTGTCCCCATCATCCCCATCACGCCCAGAACTCCGCCCTGACCAGAAAAATCATTCGGCTGATCGGCCGGGGATGGTAGGAAATCAGGCTTTACAACAAGCCCTTGGATGCTAACATTTTCTTGGGCGATACTATATGTTTGTCAAACCACGAATTCGCTTTGGTATCCTTGAGCGCCAGGCCAATGACCTCGCTCAGGTACAGTATCGGCATCTGGTATACTCGTCCTGCCGCCTTTGATATATCGACCTGTCGGGTATCGAGGTTTGCCTGGCACATCGGGCACATTGTCACCAATGCGTCGGCGCCTACAGACCTCGCCATGTCCAGAAGCTTGCGGGACAGCTTGACTACCAGGTCCGTCCTTGTTACGGCCAGCGAGCCTCCGCAGCAGTCTGTCTTGTAAGGCCAGCTCAAAACCTCAGCCCCCAGCAATTCAAGCACCTTATCCATGGCCACCGGGTTTTCCGGATCATCAGGCTCAACAACCTCAACGGGTCTGACTGCCAGGCAACCATAGTATGGAACCACCTTGAGACCCTCCAGGGATTTTACCTTGCGTTCCTTGAGCCGCTGCATTACGGCTTCGAGGCTGAACATCTCGGATCCCGACAACACCTTGATTGTGCCCTTGAATGGGAATTGACGCGCAAGTTCAGGTTCCTTGAATATCCTTTGAGAGGCTGCTTTCATCCTTACATGACAGCCCGGACAGGGCGCTACAACATCATGCCCCATTCGTTCAGCCTTAATCAGATCGCCCGCTGGAAGGGCCGCCTCCAGGTAATGATCAACCATATGGGCTGAAGAAGCGCCACAACAGGCCCAGTCCGGTATTTCCCTGAGGACCACGCCCAGCTTTTGAGAAACGCTGCAAAAGGAATCATCCAGCTCCTGAGCGGAGCCTTTAAGGCTGCAACCGGGATAATAACTAAATTCCATCTCGGACCTCTTGACTTGCTAATAATGGTCTTCAGGGAGTAAAACCCTTGGCGCTGGCTGCTCTCGCAACGGTGTTGTCATTGAGCTGGCAAAAAAGCTTCCAACCTTGTTGGGTCGTCGCCCCGAAGCTACATGATTACTAGATTGATGTTCAGCTAATTTGAGGAATTCCGGCATTAGGACAGATATCTGACAAAGCTTTCCTCCATTAGCCGGCGCTATTATAAGCGTATCAATCTTAATCTTGCTTGAATGTGGTGTCAAGATAAGTTTCTCGCCCCCAAAGAACCTCGTCGATGCTCTTAACCCTCGCTTTGAGCCCCACCAATTTGAGCGGGCAAATGGTCAAAATAAACGCGATCCGGGTTTCTCAACAAATTCCTTGACAGATACCGGAAGCGCATTTAGAAAATTGCAGCACAATTATATAGTGACGTTCAGTCTTATTCCCGGCTACGGTAGCAATACTGCATCCTGTAAAGGCCCCTGCTTTTTGTGATGCCACATCCGTTACTGGGATAGCTGTCCTTCCATGGCCTCTGCTCTTGACATGGGCAAAGCCGGTTGCGAAGATTTGTTTGCGTTTCAATTTTAGATTGGTGTTACCTGGAGGAATTCAGAGCGTGAAAACTTTTGAAATAGAAAAACTGGCCAACGAGCAGGGTGGTGAATACGTCCTGGGAATGAAGGACCTTCACACGCATGCGTGCTACATGGTTTACGGAGTCCTTCAGCCCAACGAAAAGGATAGACTGGTTAAACCGGGTGAGGGGCACGAGGAGATCTTGGTTCCGGTCACCGGCCCGGTCCATGTTACAGCGGAAAAGGGCGACTATATCCTTGAAAAAGGAAACGCGGTTCATGTCAAGGAGGACCAATCCTTCTTCATTTCAAACAAAACGGATCAGGTTATTGTGTATGTTCTGGCAGGAGGCCATTGTAGAGAACATCATCACCATTGATTGTTGAACGATTTGTATTTATAATTGTCCTGGATTTGATAATGCCTGAGTGGTGGAATTGGTAGACACAAGGGACTTAAAATCCCTTGAGGCTTGTCCTCGTGACGGTTCGAGTCCGTCCTCAGGCACCA
>CALDNG010000288.1 GCA_937915285.1 uncultured Desulfomonile sp.
CGAGATATCCACTCGTGACTGGAGTTCAGACGTGTGCTCTTCCGATCTTATTGCAGGCCTGATCTCATTCATGACGTTTTCGACCGCTCTCTGAACGCCTTTTCCTAAATAACGCCTGCTATCGCCGTCTCTAAGCTCAACAGCCTCATTCTCACCTGTTGAGGCTCCCGACGGAACGGCCGCTGTTCCAATCGCGCCCTCTTCGAGTAAGAGGTCAACCTCAATTGTCGGGTTTCCACGAGAATCAAGTATTTCTCGAGCCTTTACTTCCATTATGTCAAAACGCATATCATCCCTCCGTGCAATTTCGGATTCGAAAAATGTGGTTTACTGGAATCTGATTGACAAATAGCAAGATCGCGCTCCCAAATAATCAAAGCGATCAATCGGATTTTAAAAGGTGAATTTTCAAATTCATTAGTGACATATCCGGTTTCTATTCCAATTCAGAGCAAGAGTTTACAACAAAAAGAATAAATTCGGCATAAATTAAAAAAAAATCATTGAGGAGAATGGCATTGAGACGATCCACACGCCCAGAGTCCGGAAATTCTGGCTTATCCAGGGTGGAAAAAGCAAATGTTTTTCCGTTAAGAATCAGCCACAATATTAATTTGTGATCTTTGTGGCGATTTGGGGTAAAAGTTATCTGAGACACAGTAATGTCGGGCGGAATGAAAACCCTGGAGGAGGATATTTCTTGAGAGACCTGAGAATACTTGTAGTAGGTGGAGCCGGATACGTAGGTTCTCATTTCTGCCTTCACGCTATGGACGCAGGAATCGAAGTGGACGTCCTTGATAACCTTTCGAAGGGTCACCGGTCGGCGTTGAGGTGTTCGAATTTCATTGAGGCGGACCTAATCAATTTTGATGAAATTCACGAACTCCTTTCGCTCACAAGCTATGGCACCATCTTTCACTTTGCTGCGAGCGCACTGGTAGGAGAATCAGTAGCCAATCCATCCATGTATTACAGGAATAACATAATAGCGGCCTATAACCTGCTGGAAGCCATGCGATTAACGCGTCATCAAAAGATGGTATTCTCTTCGACATGCGCGGTTTATGGCTACCCCCAGAGCATCCCTATTAATGAGAATCATCCTAAAAACCCCATTTCACCGTACGGCCGCACCAAACTGGCAATGGAGTGGATGCTTGAAGACTATCACACTGCCTATGGGATCAAGTCAGCCAGCTTGAGGTATTTTAATGCTGCAGGTTGTGAGTCCGGTCGTGGGCTGGGTGAGGATCATGAGCCTGAAAGCCATTTGATACCCAATGTAGTCAAGGCGGCCCTGGGGCAGTCCCCAGAACTCGTAATTTTCGGAAATGACTATCCCACCTCTGATGGAACCTGCATACGGGACTACATTCACGTAAATGATCTGGCTGTTGCCCACGTGGCGGCTATGGAAAAACTGGAGACTCAGGGGCTTATCCAACTTAATCTTGGAACCGGTGTCGGTTATTCCAATCTCCAGATAGTTCAGGCTGTCGCCTCTGCCTGCGGGCATGATTTGAAGCCCAGATTTGCAGCCAGAAGACAGGGAGACCCTGCAGAGCTTGTCGCTGACGCCTCCAAGGCTTACGGCATGCTCAACTGGAAACCTTACCGGTCAGACATCGGCTCGATCATAAATGATGTAATCAGGTGGTTTTCTGAACATCCTGCGGGATATTGAAAATAATCGATAGAGGAAAGACCATTGTGAAGGAAGACTGAATTATGTCCAAAATTCTAATTACTGGTAGCGCCGGTTTTATAGGGTTTTTTGTATCGCTGGAATTGCTGAAAAAAGGGCACAGTGTTGTCGGTGTAGACAATTTCAACCCTTATTACCTCCCGCGGCTAAAAAACGAGCGCAACAATATTTTGAAAAAATATCCGCTTTTCATCCCTGTAGAGGGGGACCTTTCAGATCGAGGTTTTGTTGACGAAGTCTATATGAAACACAAGCCAGACCTCGTGCTGCACCTTGCCGCACAGGCGGGGGTCAGGTACTCGTTGAAGAATCCCTATTCATACCAGAAATCTAATGTTGAGGCTTTCGTAAATCTTATAGAAAAGGCCAAACGGGTAGGTTTGAAGAGGTTTGTTTATGCCTCTAGTTCCAGTGTTTACGGTGGAAACACAAAAATGCCGTATTCAGAAAAGGATCCGGTAAACACGCCTATCAGCCTTTATGCTGCTACAAAGCGTTCTAATGAACTCATGGCCTATACTTACACCCATCTCTGGAAATTGCAGACTGTTGGTCTACGCTTCTTTACAGTATATGGTCCGTGGGGGCGCCCCGACATGGCATATTGGTCATTTCTGGAGAACATGAGACATAATGAACCGATAAGGGTTTTCAACTATGGCAGAAACAAGAGGGATTTTACTTACATTGATGATATTGTTTCCGGAGTTGTAGCTGCGCTGTTTTCAGATGAACTTGACCCCTACGAGATCATAAATCTTGGAAACAACAGGCCCGTCGAATTAATGAAATTTATTCAAACCCTCGAAAATCTGTCGGGCCTGAAAGCCGAAATGGAAATGATAGAGCCTCAGCCCGGTGATGTAGTAGCCACTTACGCTGACATAGACAATGCCACTAAAAAGCTTGGGTTCCAACCTCGAACGCAACTTGAGGAAGGCTTGAAACTATTTGTGAAGTGGTTCGATGAACACGAGGATCTTGTGGATGCGGTTCGTGATTTCAGAATACACGCCGCTTCATGAGTCCAAATTTTATTGCCGATGATATGTCACTATCTCAACAAAAAAATATAAAAACATCCCGTTTGTTAACCAACGGCTATCTTTAAGGATTTAAAAATTGAGAAAACTCTTTTATCCGGAATCGGTGGTCATTTTTGGGATTTCTACTCATCCTGCCAATTTGGGAAAAGAGATAGCAAGAAATCTTTTCGAGTTCAGATACACAGGTGTAATTCATCTGGTCGGTAAGGAAGGTGGAATTCTTTTTGGCAGGAAAATTCACGGCTCGCTGGATGAAATATATGACGCAGTTGATCTTGCCATAATACTGACCCCAGCAAGGACTGTCCCCGAAATCCTTGAGCAATGTGGAGCAAGGGGCATAAAAAGGGCCGTCATAGAGAGTGGTGGATTCGGAGAATTGGGGGAGGATGGCAGACTTTTGGGGCAAAAACTCAAAGAAATTGCCCAGAAATATGAAATTAGATTCATTGGCCCAAACTGCATCGGGCTCATGAACGCAGCCAACGGTCTGACCACGCCCTTTGCCAGACTACAGAACGTTTTCAGACAGGGCAGCGTTGGAATCATTTCTCAGAGTGGTGGTGTAGCCCTGTCTTTTCTAAACATGTTTGATAGCGAGCAACTTGGTTTTAGCAAATTCTCGTCCATCGGCAACAAAATCGATGTAGACGAAAATGACCTGCTGGAATTCTATATCGAAGATCCCGCCACATCCGTTATCTGCATGTATTTGGAATCGATAAAAGATGGCAAGAGACTTACGGACATCGCCAGAAAATCATCAAAACCGATACTTGCCCATAAAGCCAATATAAGTCAACTCTCAAAGTCAATAGCCGAATCTCATACGGATGCCATGGTTAACGATGATAACGTGGTCGATGCCGCTTTCGAGCAATCCGGAATCATGCGTTTCAGTGAAAACCGGTCATATGTCGATTTCATCAAGATACTGCAACTTCCCAAGATGCGTGGACGAAACCTGGCAGTGATTTCTCGTTCCGGAGGACATGCAGTTATAGCCTCGGACGCCGCTTTTACGCATAAATTCAAGTTGCCCCCTTTTAATCAGGAATTCCTGGAAATGGTTCGTCAGCATCTCAGGGCAAAGGTCATTCGTCTCTCCAACCCACTGGATCTGGGAGATTTGTTTGATTTTGAGGTCTATGTCAGGATAATCGAACACACGCTAAAGCAGCCCGAGATCGACGGTATTCTATTGATACAGACATATTTCGCCTTAATTGAGGGGCAGTCTTCCCGGGTGCTTTTCAATTCCGTGTCAGAATTATCCAGAAAATATAAGAAGCCGGTGGTGCTCTGTGTTTACACGGAACAGCAGGAAATTTCAAACCTGTTCAAGGAAATCGACTTTCCGATTTTTCAGGATCCAGAAAGGGCCGTGTCGGCCTTGGACAAGTCCATAAAATATTTCGAACGCATGGAGTCAAACGCATCGCTTCAGGACTATTACAAGCCGAAGCCGGATCCGCAGGCGCTGGAAATAGGTCAAGTCATCAGTAGGATAATGGAACAAGACCGGAATCCTCTCCTGCATGAGTGCCTGGACATATTAAAGCTTCTGGGAATTTCACAACCCCGGTTTGAACACATAAAAGATGTATCATCCCTGGATGAGGCATGTACCAGACTGTCGGAGCCCCTTGCCCTCAAGGTGGTGGCCTCAGGAGTGACACATAAATCCGATAGTGGAGGAGTAGCTCTGAATCTGGCCGGCCGGGCGTTGATTTCAGAGACGTTGTCTCAAATGACTCACCGGTTTGGTTCAGAAATGGACGTAGGTCTAAAAGGGTTTGTGATTCAGGAAATGGCCTTGGAAAAAGAAGCTTCTCTCGAGATCATAATTGGAGCCAAAAGGGACCCTCAGTTCGGTCCTGTAGTAATGTTGGGGCATGGAGGGATCTTTGCTGAGATATTTGGCAAGACCTCCATTCGGGTTACGCCTCTTACATCGATGGAGATGGATAATATGATTCAGTCTCTTCCCGGTTCGGAGATTCTCGATGGAGTAAGGAACAGGCCGCCCGTTGACAAGCCTGCCCTACGCGATGTGATAGGGAGAGTGGCCTGGTTGATGGAGACATTCGAAGAGATAGACCAGATTGATTTGAATCCCGTATGGCTCTCATCCGAGGGTGCCTTGGCGCTGGATGCCCGGATTTATCTAAGAAACAAACATCATTAATAATACGATCATTAGCGAGGATTATGTAATGCCAGATCGGAAGAGCGTCGTGTAGGGAAAGAGTGTAGATCTCGGTGGTCG
>CALDNG010000289.1 GCA_937915285.1 uncultured Desulfomonile sp.
CTAAACCTATACCTTTCAGAAAAACACCACGCACTATTGTAATAAAATATCTCAACGGGTTCAAATAGGTCACATACTGTATCATCCAGGGCATGTTCTCAATAGGAAAAGCGTAACCCGACAGAAGCACCGATGGTTGAAGAAACATGAACGAAGTCAGTATGGCCTGTTGCTGCGTTGAACAGAATGCGCTTATCGTCATTCCGATACCTGATGATGTTATGAGAAATAGCATTGAGGCTCCGAAGAAAAACGCGAAGGAGCCTCTGAATGGAATGTCATAGAACCAAATCGCCATAGGGGTAATTATAAGGAGAATGACAATCGCTATAAGGAAGCACGGTATGGTTTTTCCCAGGATCAGTTCCAGCCTGGATATTGGTGCGACCATCAGTTGTTCAATGGTCCCGATCTCTTTTTCCCTCACTATGACGGCGCTGGTGAGAACGGTTGACATTGCCAGGATGATTAGAACAACCACTCCGGGGACAAAGAATTCCTTGGAATTGAGATTAGGATTGAACCACGCCCTTGAAGCGTCCTTGAACTGAGGAGTGATTAGCCTCGGGCTTGTTGAATCGAAAAGGAGGCCCTGCATGGAATTGATGCGCGACGCGAGTATGTCGCCTGAGAACCCGTTGACAATAGCCTGAGCGTATCCTGAGACCGTACCCGCTGTGATTGTGTCGACGCCGTCCACCAAAACACCGATTTCGGCAGTTCGTCCCGCACGGACTCGCCTCTCGAAATCCGGCGGTATCAGCAACGCCATGACCGCCCGTGTTTGCATAAGATAGGGATCAACATCCTCGTATCTTTCAAGATTCGCAATGATATTGAAATACCCCGATCTTTTGAAGGATTCTGTTACCTGTCTGCTCAATGCGCTTCGGTCGAGATCGACCACAACAGTTCTGACGTCCTTAACATCGAGCCGGGAAGCAGACCCAAAAATGATGAGCTGCAGTAGTGGAGCTATCAACAGGAGTCCAAAGTTCTGCCTGTTTCGAACGATCTGTATAAACTCCTTAATTATAAGTCTTTTGATTCTCTGAATCTTTTCCCTGAAGCCGTTGTCTGACACCAGGTTGAACAACCTGGATGAAGATGCATCTTTTCTTAAATTGCTGGAGGTTGAATTTGAGAATGTCACATCAACCTCTTTTTAAGTTTTAGAGCGGCTAGGGTAGTGACGAAAAAACCGAAAACGATCAGGAGAAGGGTTGGTAAAATAATAGCCTCTACCCCGGCCCCTTTCAGATAAATGGCCCTCAAAATGGTTATCAACTGCCTCGCCGGCACGACGTAGGTGATTATCTGCAGGACATAGGGCATGTTGGATACCGGAAAGACAAACCCGGAAAGCAGGAATGTGGGCAGAAAGGTTCCCAACAGCGCCAACTGAGTGGCAAAAAACTGATTCTTCGCCACTACCGAGATCAAGAATCCTACAGACAAGGCGCCAACGAGAAAAATGCTTGATATGACAAACATAACGAGAAGGCTCCCCCTGAAGGGAACCTGGAACACATACTGTCCCATGAGATAAACCAGTAGGAGGTCTACATATCCGAGGGCAAAATACGGTATCAGTTTTCCCACTATGAGTTCATTTGATTTTACAGGAGTGGAAATCAACTGCTCGAGGGTACCGGTCTCTTTCTCTCGTACTATGGTGAGTGAAGTCAAAAGCGCAGCAATGACCATCATGATTATGGCTATCAGTCCGGGGATGATGTTGTTTCGACTCTGCAACTCGGGGTTGTACATTAGCTTGATCTTGGCGTGAACAGGGGAGTTGACCCGCCCGGCCATCGACTGTCTTGTCAGCGCTTCATTCTTGAAGTCCAGTTCAAATGTGCCTACAATGTTTTCGAGATAAACAATGGCCAATCCGGCGCGAGTGGAATCCGAGCCGTCAATCAAAGCCTGGACAGTAGTGGGTTTGCCTTTTTTGAGGTTCTCGCTGAAGTCGAACGGAATTACCAGTCCCATACTGATCCCGTTGGAATCTATTTCCGATACAATTTTGGAATATGACTCGGGCGCCATCACGGTAGTGAAATAGCCTGAACTGGTCATTCTATCCAGGAACTCCCTGGACTGTGGGCTGCGATCCTGGTCCCATACGGCCATGGGAATATTGTCTACATCCAGGGACAAGGCATAACCAAAAAGAAACATGAGCATGACCGGTATACCCAGTGCGAGGTAAAGGGATCTCGAATCACGGATTATCTGGCGGGTCTCTTTTCGGGCTACGGCTATGGTCCTGGAAATGTTCACTGTTTATACCGATCAGTTCAATCACTGCACGGATTTGTTCGAAGTCAGTGTTACAAATACGTCTTCAAGGCTTGGGGTTATAGTCTGGAGATTCACAATCCTGATGTCCGCCTTATCCAGAATCTTACGAGCGGCTTCCATGGCGCCTTCGGGGTCGCTGGTAACGATGTGTATTCTGCTGCCGAATATTGCTGTTTCAGAAAATAAATTTTCCGCCCCCAATAACTCTGAGGCTTCGATCACCCTCTCGCATTCGAGATCAATTACCGACTCAGTCATCCATTTGGTCTTCAGTTCACTCGGGGACCCCAAGGCTATGATTCTGCCGGAATTCATAAGCGCAAGCCGGTTGCAATATTCCGCTTCTTCCATGTAATGGGTCGTCACAAAAATGGTTACGCCCTGCATGGCCAATTCATTGATTAGATCCCAGAAATTACGACGTGAGAGCGGATCTACTCCGGAGGTAGGCTCATCCAGAAACAGAGCGGGGGGCTCATGAAGCACTGCGCAACCCAAAGCCAGGCGTTGTTTCCAACCAAGGGGAAGAGCCCCGGTGAGGATGTCCTTCTTGTCGGCAAGATCCGCCATCTTGAGGACCCAGGCGTCCCGAGATTTCTTGCGCTCAGGGCTCAGTCCGTAAATCCCGCCGAAGAAGTCCAGGTTCTCTGATACGGTCAAATCCTCATAAAGAGAGAATTTTTGAGACATGTATCCTATATTTTTCTTGATTTCCTCGTGCTGGGTTGAAACGTCGTATCCCGAAACTGATGCCACACCTGAAGTAGGCGTCAGCAGACCGCACAGTATTTTAATCGTGGTTGTCTTACCAGCGCCGTTGGGACCCAAAAACCCAAATATTTCCCCTTTTTTAACTTCGAAACTTATGTGGTCTACAGCCACAAAATCCCCGAAAACCCGTAAGAGGTTGTCAGCATAAACCGCTATTTCGGAATGTTGGGATTTCACTTAGCTCAGCCTTTTATCTCACGGAATTCGCTGTCACGAGGTATGAGGGATAGAAAGGCGTCCTCCATCGAAGGAGATATCCACCTGGATGACAAAACCTTGATGCCGCATTCACCGAGTGAACCAAAGACTTCGGATTGAGCGTACTTGTCGGTCATCCTTATATGAAGCGTGTCCCCAAAAACGTTAACGTCCAAAACGCTTCCACCCACCGACAACTGACGACGTGCCTCAGGAATGTCAGACGGAACAAGTTCCATCATGACGCCCTTGACGAGGCTTTTCAGATAAGCCGGCGACCCCATTTCGATCAGCTCTCCATTGCTCATGAGCGCCGTTCGGGTGGTCCTCTCAGCCTCATCGAGATATGCTGTGGAAACGAGAATGCTTATGCCCTTTTTTAACAATTCATACAATATTTTCCAGAAGTCACGCCTGGACACAGGATCAACGCCATTTGTGGGTTCATCCAGTAGTATAAGTCTCGGAGAATGAATGAGAGCGCATGCTAGCCCAAGTTTCTGTTTCATGCCTCCCGAAAGGGCCCCAGCAAGCCTGTCTTTGAATGGGCCAAGCCTACTGAATGCGAAGAGTTCCTCCATGCGGGGAGGCCGGTCCTTTCTGGGAACCTGAAACAGGTCAGCGTAAAATATAAGGTTTTCCAGCACAGTAAGGTCCTGGTAAAGGCCGAATCTTTGGGGCATGTAAGCCAGATGCTCCTTGACCCCCTCCGGATCATCAACAATGGAAACCCCGTCTATCCATGCGTTTCCCGACGAGGGTTCAAGAATACCTGCCAACATCCTTATTGTAGTGGTCTTTCCTGCTCCATCAGGTCCGACAAGTCCGAAGAGTTCACCCCTTTGAACCACAAGGTCAAGATTCTTTACTGCCGAAGTATCTCCAAAATTTCGGCACAACTTCTCTACAACTATGACATTGTCGTCGGTTTTCAAATTTGGGGCCATTGAATGGGGCAGAACATTTTCCATAAATTATCTGACGGATTCATCCGCAATGATATAGCCCTCAGCAGGCATGCCTATCTTCAGATCCTGGTTTGGGTTTGGAATAGTGATTTTTACCCTGTAAACCTGCTTGATTCTTTCTTCCCGAGTTTGGACATTTTTAGGTGTGAATTCTGCGCGTGTAGATATGAAAGTGAGAACACCTTCATAAAATCTGTCGGGATATGTGTCAATGGTGATGCGAGCCTTCTGGCCGAGTTTGATTTTCCCGAGGTCCTTTTCCCCGACATATCCTTTAAGCCATACCTCATCTATTTCTGCTACTGTCGCCACCGTGGCCCCAGGGAGAATGACCTCTCCCAATTCATTGGCCTTGACGAGCACTACTCCATTGATCGGCGATTGCAACAAGGAGTGCTTGATGTCCAGTTCAATACGTTTCAACTCCCACTTTGCTCTTTCAAGCCTGAAACGCGCAGCCCTGATCTGTTCCTCCCTCGGGCCCCTTTCCAGTTCTGTCAGCCTTTGAACAGCGTTGTTGTATTCCTCCGTTGCAACCTTGAAGGCCATTTCCTTGCTATCATGGACTGAAGCCGATATTGCCCCGCCCTTGAACAGTGCAAGATGCCTTTCATATTCATCTCTGGCATTGGCGAGACGGCTTTCCGCAGCCTTCGCCACGGCCCGGGCGCTCTTGATCTCTTCCTCCCTGGTTCCCGCTTCAAGCTCGTCAAGGACCGCGCGGGCCGTAGCAATCTCGGATTCTGCTGAGCCCCTCAAGGCCTCCAGTGAGTCTGTGTCCAGGGTAGCCACAACCTGGTCTTTTGTAACCCTGTCACCCTCCATGATAGGCAGGTTGTTTATCTGGCCCGCTATACGAAAGGATAAATCCACTTCTATAGCTTCTATGTTCCCACTCACAAATACCGTTCCAGGCGGAATGGAGGGTTTCTTGAGGTAAAGCGAAATTCCCAGGAAGAGGCCTACGCCAATCAGCAGCCCTATCAACACCACATGCTTTTTGTTCATCAGGTTGATTTCCTTCATTCTTTGGAACGAAGTCAAATTGACTCACGAATCATATCAGTAAACTCTCCCCGTCTCAAGAAACTATTAAGCAAGAAACAAGATAGAAAATTGGGAAGATAAACATTAAATCACGCCTGGAATTGACAGGTTGACCATAAATTTAGCAAATTTCGCGAGAAAATAATATTCTACATCTATATTTAACTTTAATTAATCAACATAGAAAATAAGTCCAATATAAATAAATGTTGAAGATGAGTTCTAAAATTATAATTTAATGTTGACAACATTTACTTGGTATGATAACGCACGCCAAGCGCTTCTCAGTTAAGCACTCGGATAGAGGAGAAATAAGTGTTCGGGAAAATCGTTGATTTTGGCAAGAATCTATCTGGGACGACACAAGCAGGTGAACTGCCGTCGGAGATAACAAGGCAATTTAATTCAGAAGCGTTGGATAGGGGGCTCAGGTTGGTAGAGTCCTCGCGAATTTCACATATCAATTTTGGTAGAGAAGCCTATTTTGGTCTTATTTCAGAGTCTTCAACAAAAAGCTTTAATGTTCATGTAACCCTTGATCCAGAAACGCGAATTCTTTCCAAGGCGACCTGTGGCTGTTTCAGGTCTTCCACCCGCACATATTGCCATCACATAGTAACCTTTGTTCGATATATACTCAGGACTGACGAGGAGACGGGAAAACTCAAGAGTCTTTGTGAGGATTTCCAGGAGAGTTTCTGGCATGAAATAAGCTGGTTCGGTTTCAAGAATTTCGGAGATTCGTCACTCGGTTTCAGAGCGCATGTGAATCATGGTGGCGAAGGTCTGAGGTTAACCTTCTCTGATCGTGGTCCTGAAGAGATACTGGCTTTCATGCCTGGCGAGCGTCTTGTGGAGGAATTCCTTCACGAGTTTTTTGAGATAATTCGAAGGGACATAGACGCTACAGTTTTCAAGAGGATGTATGGCAGAAAGCTAAAGGATCCGAATGTTCCATCATTACGTCGCAAGCCTTGGCAATATACGGAGGATGAACTCGAACTTAACAAGCGGGGCATCAAGTCTACACGCCAGAGCATGGAAGAGAGCATATGGAACAGGATTGCAAAAGTGGGCTTTCTGCTCGCCGGTCGTATGGGGGGGGAGTTCAAATTCAATTTTCTTGAGCACAGGGATGAGTTAATTGTTGATGGCATGGATGACGAGGGGGAAACCATCCTTCGCTTTATACCGCCGAGAACGCTGATTGGTCCGGTCATTGAGCGAGCGGACAAGAAAAATATCATCGGCTCAGATCTTCTGATAAATCCCAAGCCACTGGAAACCGGATATAAGTTGGAGGTAACCGAGTCGTCATCGTTGCTCATCCGCCCAATTGTTTGTAACCCTGATGATGACGCTATCGGGGATGACCGGTTTATTGACAGGTCTACACTTGAAAAACAACTCTTTGGAGCATATTACTTTTTTCCGGATTACGGTTTTTACCGTATTCATGTAAGCCTGACCAACCTGCCCTCCGAGTTTTTCTCACCTCAGAAAAGAATAGTGGTGGCTCCTGAAAAGATTTCTCAATTCCTCAAGGAAAATCTGGAGCTTCTACGAAGCGAGCCATCCATAATCATAGACAGCGCTTTACTGGAAAGAGAAACCGTAGATAAATGCGAAAAAGTCATTGTCAACCACAAGTTTGCGGAATCAGGGAAAGTCAAACTTGAGATCAGTTATGATTATGGCGCTTTTACTATCTCTTTCGGTGAAATCGTAGACGCAAAAAAGAAAAACCAGCGTTATATAGTGCGGGGCTCCAAATGGATAGACACCCTTGGAGCAGAGTTTGCCTGGATAAATGGGGCCGCTATAGAGCCTAACCTGGAAGAAGGTGACCTCAATTTATCCAAGGTCGAGTATCTCCGTTTTCTTGCCTTGCAAGACAGGATGGAGAAGAAATATGCGACGGCCAGGCTGAAAGACTGGTTCCAGAACCTGGATGGTTTGAAAGCTCCGACAAAGTTGCCGTCTGTTCGTGCCATGAAAGGCAAGCTCAGGGCTTACCAGAAAAATGGTTATGGGTGGCTCTGGATTCTATATGAGAACGGATTCTCCGGACTACTGTGCGACGACATGGGTCTTGGCAAGACCCACCAGGTCATGGCTCTCATGACAGGTGTCCAGAAAAACGGTCAGAAGGAAGGTGAAACGCCCAGATTTCTAGTCGTTTGTCCAACCACGGTGCTCAGCCACTGGTATGACAAGGTAATGGAATATTGCCCATACCTCGATCCATTTGTTTATCATGGCGCCGATCGAGCGTCTCAAGGGGGTTGGGAAAATCATCACCTGATAATAACATCTTACGGTATAGCTCTGAGAGATCGCGAAATACTTGCGGAACAGAGTTTTGACCTGATGATACTGGACGAAGTCCAGGCGGTGAAAAACCGGCTGACTAAGACCTATCATGCGATCAAATCCCTTAGCGCCAAATGCGTGATCGGTCTGACAGGCACACCTATAGAAAATAGTGTGACGGAATTGAAGGCCCTGTTTGACATCACCCTGCCTGGATATTTTGTTTCTGAAACCGTTTTTGAGACTTATTTCAGGATTCCGATAGAAGAAGGTTCGGACATTAACGCCAAAGATCGTCTGGCGAAGCTGATACATCCTTTTACGCTGCGAAGGAAAAAGGAACAGGTCCTTAAAGAGCTTCCTCCAAAAATTGAAGACATCAGACGGTGCGATCTGAGTGAAACCCAATATAGACTTTACAGGGATGTAGTCGACAATCAGGGTAAACAGCTCGTTCAAACTCTCAAAGACCCGGATAAGACGGTTCCTTACATGCATATATTCGCAATCTTGAACTACCTGAAACAGATTTGCGATCATCCGGCTTTGCTTGAAGGAGAGACAACAGACTACTCGAAATACGAATCCGGAGATCGGAAGAGCACACGTCTGAACTCCAGTCACGAGTGGATATCTCG
>CALDNG010000290.1 GCA_937915285.1 uncultured Desulfomonile sp.
ATCAGGGGCCTGTTCATCAAAAAATTCTCTCTCATGGCATCTCCTAACATCATCTTTAGAATGCGGCGCTGTTGATTCATCTCAATAGCTCTTATTCCAATTTATTAGAGGCCGTTTCAGATTTGCCGGTTGTTCAATTTGTGAAAGCTGAAAAACCCGCTTGAGAAAAGTTGAATTCAGGAGTATAACTAATAAGTTGTATTTTATATAACAATCGTAGAATTAAGTGATGCGCAATAACATCATTTTTGTAGAGTATCCATGTCCAGGGGCTCTAAACTCTTCGGACAGTCAATATTTCTATCTACTGCATCACTTAATCGATCGCAATCATAAACAGTCCTCCGTTGGAGAAGCAGTATCATGTCAATCAGGAAAAGTGAATTCGACGGACAATTTATTCTCTCTCAATATGAAAATGACCTTCCCGCAAAGTGGCGGAAAAGAAAAATAGGCCCATGGATTCTCGCAAGCCACAAAACCCTACCGATTATGGAAATGTTCCAGTCAGGGGGACAAACTATCGGCTGGTTGTTGGGATACCCTATCACAAATAATGCAGAATTGCTAAATTCTAAGCTAACATTTGAAGAGCAATTCTTGCGCCCTGAGGATTTTGAAGCCTGGTTATGCGGTTTGTCTGGACGATTTGCCTGTATATATCTGCATGGTGATGTGCAGAGGGTTTATCTGGATTCGTGTGGATCGCTTGCCTTGGTCTATTCGACCCAACGAAATTGCGTAGCATCCACAACCACATTGTTGGCTGATATTCACAGAGATGGCGCCCACGAATTAATCAGCCTCCTTGGAATGCCACATAGTGACGCATGGTATCCGTCGGGGCTTACACCCATGAAGAATGTCAGGCGTCTGTTACCAAATCATTATCTCGATCTGAGCAAATGGAAACCGGTCAGACATTGGCCCAAGCCTTCTGATCTGGATACAAAGACTGATTTCAAACAGACGGTCCAAACAGTAATCGAATCTTTAAAAAAGAATATTGTTTCTGTTTCAAAACAATATCCGCTCCAGATGTCATTGACCGCCGGTCGAGACAGCAGGATGCTCCTGGCTTGCAGTAAAGAGGTCCTGCACCGCATAAAATTTCATACCGGTGTTTGGGTGCCTTCGGGCGTGGATAGTGAAATAGGCCGTCAGTTGGCCACGAAGCTAAAGCTCAATCACGTCACCCTCAGCGTGAAACTCGCCCAACAACATGAATTGGATGATTGGCAGTTCCGGACAGGACACTGTGTGGCTGGAGAAATCTGGCGGATTCATCCGACTTCGAGGAAGATAGACCCTCACCGCGCATTCCTGCCGGGTTGCGCCGGAGAAGTCGGAAGGGCCTACTATTGGCGTGAGGATGACGAGAAACTACCAAGGCTTACAGCCCACGAAATACTAAAGCGAGCCAAGCTTCCAGCAGCGGGTGAGATCCTTCAATTTACCGATGCCTGGCTTGAGGAAATAGCCACCCTTGAATGGAACACCATTTTGGACCTGATGTACATCGAGCAGCGTTTGGGTTGCTGGGCCGGGCCTCTTCAGTATGGTCAGGACGGCATGCACAAGGCAAGGCTTTTCCCATTCAATGACAGAGCCATATTCAAAGCAATACTCAATTCTCCTGTTGAGCCAAGACGCAGACAGAGACTTGCGGACGATGTCCTGGAATCTGAATGGCCGGAGCTTCTCGATCTGCCTTTTAACAAGTTGACGGGCGCTGCAGGTCTGATACAGGCCGGAAGGAACATCATTTACTCCGTAGCCTCGGACAGGTTACGAGAATTCTATGACCAGTTATACGCCTGGAAATTCCAGGCGTGTTGACCAGGATTTAGTGTTACCTGATTTGACAGAGACAGGTTGAATTCATCAAATGTCGAAAAAATCCTTGAATTTCAGGGCGCAGAATTTGCACATGTTGATGGCAATCTGGGGATAGACCCGTATAATTCCCTGAAACTGACTTCTGGGTAGAACAAATGTTTGTGTAGGCTCAACTGCCACGCATGTCACTTCAACAGGCAGATTGCTGAACATGCCCACGAACCCTAGAAAAGAGCCTGGACCTACACTGAATTTCAATATTTGTTTGGATGTGTTGTAATTTTTGTAAACCCTCACCATGCCTGAGGTTATCAGGTATATAGAAAAATTTTCAGATCCTTCTGTCAGAATTAATTCGTTCGGCTCAAAATTACTAATCTCTGTCACAGTCGCCAATGCGTGAAGTTCACGAATCGTCATACCTTCAAAGATTGGAAACATGTAGAATTTCTCAATAAGCTCAACAGTATTGATCATTGTTCCTTCCCTTGGCGCAATGGGGTCAATATACCTCTGGGCGGCTCTTTTCACATGGACATTGTCATCGTAGGTCCTTGACTCAATGGCAGGGATTAAGGCCTCTTCAGGCCACATGTCACCCATGGACTCAACCGCAAGCAACCGTGTTAGAGGATCCTCAGAGTGGGACAGTAGAATAAGAGACCTTGTAACGGTGTCTTCCCTCATTAAGAGTAGCATGGATCTTCCGATTTCTATTTTCCGTTCAATAGGAATGTCTTCCAGAAGTGGAATCAAATATCTGGTGACCTCCCTATGCACAGTGCTCTCCAATAACTCCACTGCGATCGCTGCCTTATCCGATTTTATTGCATCGTATAATAGGCGCATGTCTGAATGATACACCCAAAGTCCATAAAAAATGAGTCTTAATATCTCCTCATTAGACTCTTCCAGATATTTAATCAGCATTCTTATGTTGGGTGTTGCATGTATTGTTCTGAGTCGATGGATATAAATCAGATTGGTGTACACTTCCGTTACAGCCTTGTTCAGCAGAACACTGTTTTCGAACTCACTAATCGAATAAGATAAACGGATTACCTCAAGTATGCCCTGTTTTCCGCGAGGATCCGCAGTAAGAATCGAGGCCTCCAGGTAGGGGAGAACACTCTTGGGATAATGTCGCAAGGCGTCAACTGATGCGCTTCTTATCCTGTCATTTGGCTCAGAGAGCATCATGACGAGATGTCTGACGGCCCTGAAGTCATGATGTTTTGAAAAATATGAAATAGCCTCAAGTTTCGATGAACAGTCATCGTCGCTGAGCATGTCGAGTGCTTCTCTGGCGTTCCCAATGACAAAAGGCTCTTTTATTATTTCCTTGGTTGGCAGTTCCAAAGCCTGATGTGAAAGCCCGTCTCGAGCCGAGAAATGGTCAAATTTTACTTGATTTTCCGCTCCGGGTCTCTCATCCAAAGCCCCTGTCGGGGTCAGAACCTGTTTAAGGACGTGTTTGTAGACTGACCTGAAATGAACTGTTTCCGCCAGGAGGATGATTGACAAGAATAGTCCAACATAGGACAGGTCTCTAGGGTCCAGAAAAGGTTTGGCTGCAAGCATCAGCGTGGATCCCGCAAACATTCCTATTTTAAGAACACTCCCCCGAATGAAAGTACGACTCCATGTCTGTAGGTGTTCCGGTATAACTCCATAAAGGATTTTGTTCACTGGACCGGCAACCGCCCGCTGAATGAGAATGGAAGAGAATTGGCCATACCCTGCGACGAAAATATTAAACGCTGCTGGTAGAACGGAGAACAGGACAACAAAATTGAACGGAAAGACCAGTGATGCGTTGGGAAGCCCAAGCCACGAAATCAGGCGGGACGATGAAAACAGGGCCAGGAAAGTCGTCAGGGTTGTCAGGCCTCTGAAAAGACTGAAAAAAGTTATCAGGGATTGTTCGTCGGCAAACGAGCTGTTTGCAACCGTGTTAAACTGAAAGAAAAATATCGGGAGCAGAATATTAGGGGTAAGACCTGTGATAATAAGGTATTTTATTATCGGAAACTTCTTCATGAGTCCGGGAACTTCACGCAACCGGACCGACGAACTAAGGGAATGCCCTTCTATGACAAGCCTTTCGGAAGATCCCAGGACTTCCGGCCCCCTGCGAAGCATATAAAAAGCAACCAGAATGTAAATTCCAGCAAATATTGCAAGAACATGCCTTTCTCCCAAGTTGTTCATCAGGAATCCAGTTGAAAAGCTTCCTGCTATCGTTCCCAAAAGCTGACTGGCTGTTATGAGAGGAAAGATGCGCTTCCCCTGTCTGGCGTCGAACATGTCTCCTGCCATATTCCAAATATGAACGAAAAGCACTGAATCGATCAGGAGCATCATCTGGTAAATCAGCGGGTAGACCAGCTTCGATCCCGAGGAAATCATGAAAATGGAAACTGGCGCCATCAAAGCACAGAAAATTAGGAAAAACGATAGGATGATTCGGTCTGGAAATACCCTGAGCAGGCGGTTGGTGAAGGCAAAGACTATCACGGTCAAAATGGCGTTGATCACAAGCATCAAAGGTATGGACTCCGGCCCATACCGTTTTAGAAAAGCGGTGTCCACAAAATTTCTGAAAATTGCGGTGACAAAAAAGAGGAAGAAACAGACTATCGATATCCACACAAGTTTCTGATATTCGTTATGGAATACCCTCAAATACTTTTCCATTATTGGAATTGGTTTCATCAGCTATGCCATTAATGATATATAAATTCAGGCGATCAGGGAATTTCCGTCAATTTAGCAATCTCACCTGATGTAATAAGTTATGGAAGCGCTAACAGTCCAGGCTGAAGTTTCAATAAGCTCTAAAAAAACAAATATAAACCGTTGAACAAATAAACGAACCCTCCGACACCCAGGAAAAGCCCAAGCAGCCAAAGTGGTTTTCTTTTCATCACGCTGGCTATTGAAGATAGCAATATAGCCAGTTGCAGAAGTATCACCGCTATACCGAACTGTTGGGAATGAACTGATGCTTCATCTCGTTCCTTCTCAAGGTTCAGCGCTTTCTGTTGTATCTCAGATTTTTCCTCTTCATATCTTTTGATGCTTGAACCGTAGGAGTCAATCCTTCTCTGGATGTCCTTAATTACGTCAGCAGAGGTGGAAGAAGGCAGAATCTTCAGTTCGGTCTCCAGGTTGTCCTTTTGAATCTCATAAAGATAACCTTTTATACTTTTTGCCTGATAATAAGCCCATTGATTAGAGGCTTGAGTCTGTTTCAATATGCTTCTGTTTGAGTATTTACCAACACTCAATGTGGAAAGAGTGGCCCCCAGGGCTAGGATTACGGTGGACAAGGCGACTAGGGAAAGCCATCTGTCATTATTTTCACTCATATGCGGACTCCTGAAACATAAATCGCGATTGTATCCACGATTTTTAGGAAATGCCAAAGCCTTAGTCAAGATCATTATGAGTGTGATCTGACCGTGAAGTAAGGTAGTCAGTTGGGCCGAAGAAAAAGCTTTTAAATCCTGAGGTTGGGGAGTAAGATAAAGACATGTAATTCTAGAAGCAGGCGAAGCCGAATTTATGATGCGTGAGGGGAATGGGACATGATTACCTATTGTAGGGAGGCTGTCGCCATTAATCCACGTCTGGGAGAAGAGGTTACTGAGGCGAGTTGATGACTCCTGGAACAACAATTCTTTGCGCGGCTCTGTTTGGATTGGCGGCCACCTATGCGCTCGTTCCGATAATGAAGAGAGTTGCGTTGAGCCGAGACATAATTGCTTATCCTGGTGGGCGGCGTAACCATCAGGCTCCTATTCCGCTGCTGGGTGGGGTTGCAATTTTTCTGCCTCTACTAGTGGCGTTTTCCTGCCTATTGTTTGCCGACTTGCTTGGAGAAACAAACTTCAACGACCAATTCCGTTTCAAATTGCTGTCTTTATTTCTGGGCTCATGCTGGATTCTTTTACTGGGAACCACAGATGACAAAATGAAACTGAGTTGGAAAAAGAAATTGGCAGGCCAGATATTCGGAGTGGTCGTTCTTATCTGGGGTGGTCATACCATCGGAAGCACAACCATTCCTTACATAGGCCCGGTCAATTTCGGTTTTATGGGCTACATAATCCTTGGAGTTGCGGTAATAACGGTTACCAATGCGGTCAACCTGATAGATGGAATTGACGGACTAGCAGGCGGGGTTTGTCTTTTTGCAGCAATTACAAGCGGGATAGTCGCATTCTTTAAAAATGACTTGGTAACCTCAGCGCTGGTATTCACGTTGGCGGGAAGTCTGGTGGCCTACCTGAGATTCAATTTTCATCCGGCGTCCATATACATGGGTGACGGTGGCAGTCTGACACTGGGCTTTTTTCTTAGTGTTCTGGCTACGAGCAACATGGCCGTTTCGCAGGGTCAAAGATCTGGTACCATGAGCATGATGATCGTTCCCCTCCTGCCATTCGGTGTGGCGCTCATAGATGTGGCGCTTGCTGTTGTCAGGCGCTGGATCAGCGGCAGAAAAATATTTCTACCTGATGCGGATCACTTGCATCACAGATTCATGGAGGTCTTTGGACGGCCGAGGCTGGTTGTTTCGATATTCTATGCTTTCAGCGCAGTCTTTTGTGTGATCACGATCAGCATGGTCCTGGTTCCTGAATCGAATTATCTGTTCGAGGCGGTATGTTTCGCCGGTTTTGTGCTTATTGTGTCAATGGCGTTCGTGTTAAGGCTTTACAGGGTTGACCAACTTCCCACGATAATAAAGAATCGTCCTGATTTCAAATTCCTGTCATCTTTCCACACCTTCATGACAATGAGGGTTAGGAAAGCGAGGACGCTTGAGGAGCTTTTGAGTCTTATGGAATCAGGTGTGAGGGATCTGGATTTTGATTCAGTTGAAGTAAATGTTCAGGGCAAGTGGAGCATGAGTTGGATTAACCCCACCTGTAAGCATCCGGAATCCTGTCGAAACCATTGCAATCGAATGTTCAGGGGATCCACGATAACAGTAAATTGGGTAGTACCTAATCACGATAGCGCTAATTATCAGAGATATCTTGAGCTTGTCTGGCATTGGTTCCTCAGCCAGTCTGAAAACAGGGCCAGACAACTTGTGAGTTCTCAGAATCATCCCGGGCGATTTATCCGTCCAGAGGATAAAGCAGCCATTTCCGACAAGAAACTTAGCGCCTAACAAATTCTTTCAGTCTTTCGTGGTTACCTACCGGATACTGACGGCTCTACCGGGCGCCCAATCCTTCGATCCTGCGTGACGGACCCTTATCCCCCAATGGATGGTCTAAAAATTTTTATCAATAAAAGAAGACCTGAATAGATTTGGCGAGGCTTGCTGCAAACAAAATGGCTACTGCGAAATGGGGGACAAACTCGAGTAGGGTTTTGGTTGGCCCGAGTCCTCGGCCAAGGCTCAATCTGTAGATCATGACACCAGAACCCGCCAACCCCAAGACAATAAGCAACCGCTGAAAGAATAACGTCCAGTCAGGTGGTACGGTGATTACCATTTTCTGGAAGATCTCAAAATGAAATGTTTGCCACAGAACAATCGGAAAATAGACTCCCAGGTTGATCAGATAATACAAATGAAACGCCATGAAGCCTGTCATCACCAGAGGCAACATGGCCAGTCCGTATTTTGCAAAATTGTCCTTAAAGGTTTCTCCCGAGATTTTGGATGAAAAGTACGCTGATAGTCCAAGCAAGGAATTAGAAAAAATGATGATAGCGGTGAAAAATATTGTAAATATGAGTATATCTGGCAGGTCTATCATGGCCTGAGAAACCGAGTCATACACTGAGGACTTTTTTAACAGGTCGCTCATCAGTCCACCGAACATGCTTATAACGAGAAATGCGGTAACAGCCCCCACCTGTTTCATTTCCCATATTTCTCTTCCAGGAACCCTCAAATTAAGATTAATAGCTCCGTGAGGACAGTTCTTCACGCAATTGCCACACATCTTACAAAAACGATTACTTCTCAAGGATGGAACCATCTGACCGAACGGGCATCCTTCTCTACCTTTGGCGCCAACGAAGCATTCATTTGAAACGCACTGTGAAGCGCAAACATTCCGGTCAGCCCTCAGCTCGAAAGCCGATACCTTGGCGAAAACTCCCATCATTCCGCCTAAAGGGCATAAGTACCTGCACCATGACTGACGCTCGAAAATTATTGAGAAAATAATGGCCATCCCGAATATCGTCAGAAGCAACAATCCTGTGTTGAAAGGAGAATTCCTGATGTCAGTGGCGGTCTCAAGCCAGATTATGAAAATAGCGGAGATAAAAATGATCCAGTCACTATTCTGTTTCAGGAAGGATGGGAACGGGGCGTCGAATGATATGAGCTTTTTTACCAGATGGCTGACACTTCCCATGGGGCATATGGAGCACCAGAAGCGAGCCCAGAAGAAAGCTCCAAAAATCATGGTTGGCCAGCCGACGGCCCAGCTAAAAAGGCCTCCAAGGTTATTAACAGGATCAGACGGCCCAAGGAACAGCATTATCAGGAGTATGAAAAAAAACGGGGTCGCGGCGCTCTGAAATATGGCCGGGAACAAGGGGCTTTTCAATGCGCCGTTAATCGACGGAATTCTCATCAGATTGATTTTTCCGTCGCCCTCTATTCGCCTAAGGTCGAAATAAATGTCCTGAGGTCTTAGGACTCCATCCTCAGCCAATATTACTGCTCTCTTGAGAGTGGTTGCCAACTCCCTGTCGTTGCCTGGCCAGGAATAACTAACCAGAGTTTTTATGGTTTCTTTCGGGAGCTTGGAAACATCTTTGTGAAGTTCCTGTGAGTATTTGTTCACATAGTATTGTACGAGAGCAGGAATCTCTTTTCTGCGTTTCCTGAGAGGTGGCACATCTATGGAATGTGACATCAACCAGTGTAGGAGGGGATGTTTTTCCTGGGATATCTCCGATGCGTCGAGGTTTGTGGTGCCAATCAACCTGGTGTCGCAATTCTGGAAACTGTAGGAGCCGAGTCTCCTGAACTTCGAGGTTTTAAGAGTGTGGAGCAAATGCTTCTGCATTACCGGCGTCAGTTGCTCTATTCCCCTCACGAGAAGGGTTCCCTCTTCGGTCAGTTCGAGATATCCAGGAGTTTCAACCCTCACACCACTGTCATTTTTCTTCTCGGACCCCAGGAACAGTTTCATCTGATACTCGGTGAGGTCAGTAGACTGGTCGGGGAGTTCGCAGTAATCTGCAGCGTGATCAATCTCTGCCAAAGGGCGTAAAAGGTCTAGAAAAAGAAATACCCGCTTATGATGAGAACACATCTTGTACATGGCGTGAGCCATAAACTCTTTTCCCACTCCGGTTTCTCCGGTGATCAAAACCGGCCAGGGAGAATTGGCCAGTTCCTCCAGCCTTCGGCCTACTCTGCGACGGACTGTTTCGCTAACAAAGTAATCAGGGAAAAGGTGATCCTGCTGGCTAATAAGATTCTGGAGGGCTCTTTTTTTTCTAGTATTCTTGTAAACGCTCTGATCAAGGCGGATGACCTTCCTGGCCATGTTCCGCAAGATGCTAAGCGAAAACTCTGGATGGAATTTTAGAATGTTTTCAAATTCGTGAGACTCAAGCTCGAAAACCTGGCAATGATCCTTGGCGATCACCTCAGAATTGTGAGGGGCCGGTCTACCCGTAAGGTAGCTTACCTCTCCGATAACGTCTCCAGGATAAATAGTCTCCACTGAAATATCGGCGCCGTCTATCTCATGGAATATTACACTTGCCCTTCCGGAAACCAGGAAACGAATCATTGATCCAGGATCTCCTGGCGCTACAATCGCTGCGCCGGGCTGATATTCTTTAACCTCGCCCTTACTCCAGATCAACTCTCTGAGTTCAACTGAACATTCCGGAAAAAGCTGGTCTTCTGCAGACGGTAAAAGGTATTGTGTAGCTCTATTAGGCATTTCTGTAATGGACAGCGAAAACAATTTGGTGAACGTTGTTAAAAAGGGCCATAATTAACATGTCATGCTCATTTTAGCAGAGCAGATGATTAAATCAAACCATCATGTCGAAATTATCATTGCATGACGCACGCACTCATTTGATCAATTACATCATCGGGCTATTATACTTCAATCCCTGACTGCCGTTTCAATTTTTATTCCATATTTCTCAATTTTTGCCAGCAATGTTGGACGGGACAAACCTAGAATCCTTGCAGCCTGTGATCTGTTTCCAGATGTTAGGGTTAGAGCCTCTGTCATCAACATTCTGGCAAAATGATCAATTATATCGCCAAAAATTTTTTCACCTCCGCCTCCGATTAGCGCTCTTCTTATCCAAAGGCGAATGGCTTCATCCTCGGCCCCCTTACCAATCTCAACATCAGATGTTTCCACTTTAAGAGCCTGCGAGATTTCTTCTCCACTGATGGGGGCTCCCCTGCTAAAGATGAGGGCCTTCTGGATCGTGTTTCCGAGTTCTCTGACATTTCCGGGCCATGAGTATGTTTCCATGACACTTTTGGCTTCCTCACTGATACCCGGACTATTAACCGACATTTCACGAGCGTGTCTCTTTAGGAAGTAGTCGGCCAGCATTGGTATGTCGCCTTTTCGCTCTCGCAGAGGCGGTAATTGTAATGTTACTACCTTAAGCCTGTAGTAAAGATCCTCACGGAACCGCCCCTCGGCTAAAGCTGCTTCCAAGTCCCTGTTAGTAGCCGCAATCACTCTGACATCAACAGGAATGGGTGATCTGCCACCAAGTCTTTCTATGCTTTTCTCCTGAAGTAATCTCAATATCTTAGCTTGGATGCTAAAGGGCATGTCTCCTATTTCGTCCAGAAATACCGTCCCCCCGTTAGCTTGTTCGATTTTTCCCATTCTGCGGTTTACTGCGCCGGTGAAGGCCCCTTTTTCATAACCGAACAGTTCGCTTTCCAGTAGCGTCTCAGGGATAGCAACACAGTTAATGACCAGGAACGGTTTGTCTGAACGAACGCTGTGCTGATATATTGCCCTGGCCACGAGTTCCTTGCCGGTTCCGGATTCTCCGCGGATAAGTATTGTCGCTCCAGTGGAAGCTACACGCCCTATTTGTTTGAAGACCTCCTGCATAGCCCTGCTTCTGCCGAATATGGCCTGTGCGCTGTCCTTTTCCGGAAGCATGTCCATCTCGACCCTCGAGCGCATGAACCTGCCCGCTTCCAGGGCTTTATCAATGGTGGCCAGCATCTCTGGAATGTCAAAAGGTTTCAGAACATAGTCATAAGCCCCCATTTTTGTGGCTTCTATGGCAGTGTCCGTGTTTCCGTAGGCTGTCATTACGATGACCGGGGCCTTGGGCTGTATTTCGTGCATCGCCCTGAAAGTCTCCAGGCCATCCATTCCCGGAAGTCTGACATCCATTATCACGAGATCCGGTTGGTCCTTCTTAAATACTTCCAATCCGGCCTCACCCGTAGGACAAGTCCGGACATTGTGACCTTCCGCCAATAGCAGCTTCTCAAAACTATGCCTCAATTGGGCATCATCATCCACTATCAAGATATTTCCCAAGTTAGGCTCCAGTTGCAGGTAGAGTTATGATAAAGGTGGCTCCATGACCTTCGTGAGATTCAAGCGAAAGCTCACCCCTGTGCTCCTCTACGATCCGTGTGGCTATACTCAAACCTAATCCGGTACCCTCCTCCTTTGTGCTGAAAAAGGGTTGGAAAAGTTTTTCCTTGATTGAGTTTGGCACTCCCGGACCGTCATCACTGACCTTTATCACAATATTTTTTGTAAAGGAATTCTTCGACCGGACTTCCTCCTGGATGACTATGTGTCCGCCGTCAACAATGGCGTCACATGCGTTTACTATAAGGTTGACGAACACTTCTTTCAGTTGATCGGGGTCCGCTGATATTTCCGGAAGTCGCTGGTTTCTCTCTATCCTAACCTTCACGTCGTAGGACTCAAGCCTATGTCTTAACAACTGAACAGCCATATCGACTGCATCCGATGGACTGACTTGTTGCATCTTCAGTTTTGGAGGTCTTGAGAATTCCAGAAAATTTCCGACTATTGTATCCAGATGGCGTATTTCCTCGGAAATAACTTCAAAATCCTCCACCTGGCTACGGCTAAGCGCAAGCGTCCGTTCCATCGAGAAAAGGCGCATCTTGACCGAAGTTAATGGGTTTCGGACGCTGTGAGCAACTCCAGCAGCCAGTTTTCCAACCAGCGCCCATTTCTCGGCCTGTTCCAGATGCTCCCGGGACCATTCAAGTTTGCTTTTTGTCTGGTCCACGTCCGCTATGAGGGTCTTAAAGATTTCACTAAGCGCTTTGACCTCATTCTCCTGAGGAACCCCCACTGCGCCTAAATTTGTGGCCATGGCTAACTGCCTGATGGGACCAAGGACTTGTTTGATGAGTATGTAAGCCAGCAGGAGACCGAGTACAAGCACAGTGAATAAACCGGCGAAGGCTGAAGCGTTTAAAAGCACTGCCCTGTCACGTATCTTTTCCTGGGCGAACGATATCCTGTCAGCGTATGCAGCATTAAATTGGCGACATAAGTCGATTATCTTGAAAAACTGACCCCTGACATTTTTATGAAGCTTGTAACCCTCTTCTTTGTAACCTCTCTTGTAAAGATCAACCACCTCGTCCCGTGAAATACTATAGCGTATGTAAAGTGAATCTATCTCGTTCAGAATCTCGCGCTCTTTTTCAGTGACAGCCCACTGCCTGGCACGCCTCAGCCAGATTTCGAAAGCCGCATGATGCTTATCGAGTTCCTTGATCCACGATTCATCATTATCCTGAAAATAATAAGTCACATAGCCCTTTTGCATTACAAGGGCGTTTTCAAGTTCCTGAGCCGCCTGCATCGCTGAGAAATCAGTTTCGAAAATGTTGTTTATCAACCGGTCAATCTTGAATGTATAGGCTATTGATATCAAAGCTCCAGCGGCAGTTATGATCACAAGAGCGCTCAGGACAATCAAAAGACGCGTCTGAAGACTGAGTTGTCTCCACATCGATTCAAATCCTCCACATTTTCCGGGAATTTCACCTGAAATGTTAGTAGTGGTTGGGTATCTTTTCTAAGGATCCATACCCGGATTGATCGCCTGCATAAATTTGCTAGATCAAGCCTTTAAAATAACTTAAAAAAAGAAAACTGTCGACAGATTATTTCGTTTCGCGCAAGCTCATCCACAGCTCTGACACGGTCCAGCCTAAAGGTTGCTAAACAACTCCTGTCGGACGCATTTCTGTCTAGTAAGGCACTGTTATTATTATCAGTTGTGAATTCCAACCCAATGATAGTTGTTTTACAACCGGAATAGCCGGAATACAACCGCTCAGTGGCTTGACACAGCAGGTCGTAACAGTTTGAAATTAAACGCGTTATTGTTAGGTAAGTGTCTTTGGGGTATATGGCACAGAGTTTGCTTCTCCTGGCTGATAGCAATGAGCCAACGGTTCCGCAGGGCCGATGCGAGCTGAAGTCCCTATTTGGTCTTGCCTTGCGGAACTGATTTCAGGATTCTTTCAAACCTTTGGGTTTGCAAAATAAAAAAGGACGCCGATAGGCGTCCTTTCTGTGTAAGAGACATTGTTCAAGACGCTAGTGAACGTCCCTCATTAAAAGCCTTCAGGTTTATATCCAACAGCTTTGGTTTGAGAGATTCCTTTAAAACTTCTTCATATGTTTCTACCGGTATGTCTAGGTAATTGGATAGCACCCCGAGTAGAATGACATTGATAACCCGGGAATTCCCAATCTTGTTTGCTACTTCCGTCCCATTCACTATGACTGAACGTGGAGCCTTTTCTTTAACCTTTTCTATGATGCCGGCAGGGTAGTCCTGTAGACCGGTGAATACCGCCGGGGGAAGGATTCTCTGATCGTTCAGAATCACCTGGCCTTCTTTGGACAGGAAAGGGAAATATCTGAGGGTTTCAATCTGTTCAAAGGATACCAGCACGTCGGCCTCTCCCATTTTTATGATTGGAGAGGACACCTTCTTACCGAACCTCACATGACTGGAAACCGACCCGCCACGTTGGGCCATTCCATGTATTTCGTTTTTCTTTACATCGTATCCACGACGAGCGGCGACACGACCGAGCACATCACTGGCCAGAATGATTCCCTGGCCTCCAACTCCCACGATCAGGACATTATAAACTTTATCAAGGCTCATGACGCCTCCTCAATAGCGTTGAACTTGCAGACCTCGAAACAAGTGTTGCATCCGACGCAAAGTGAAGCATTAATTCTGGAATATCCCTTAAACTTCTTTCCCTTCACCGTTCTCTCTTCCTTAACGTATTCCAGCGCGGGGCATCCAGTGTTTATGCAACTCTTGCATCCCGTACAGTTTTCGGGGTTTATTGAGAGCGGTTTGTCCGGAAGTATTCTTCCGGTTTTTAGCAGTGCGCAGGGCGCTTTGGCTATGATCACGGAAGGCTCGTCAGCGTTCAGCTCTTCAGAAAGCACCTGCTGAAGCTCTTTCACCTTGTATGGGTTGACCTTACGAATTCGTTTGAAGCCAAATGATTCACAAAGTTTTTCCATATCCGCCGTTATGGTCTGATCCTCACGCAGGGTGTAACCGGTTCCTGGGTGATGCTGCGCCCCCGTCATGGCCGTGGTGCTGTTGTCCATTATCACTATGGTCGCTGCTCCGCCATTGTAGGCCAGTTCAAGCAAAGGCGTCATGCCTGAATGGTAGAAGGTGGAATCACCAATAACCGCTACCGCCTTTCCCTTGGCCAGGTCGCCGAGGGATCTGGCTAAACCCGCCGCTATACCGATGCCGGCGCCCATGCAAAGACAATTGTCCAGCATTCCTAAGGGCGGCAAAGCGCCAAGAGTGTAGCAGCCAATGTCACCGGCTACGTAAAGTTTGTGTTTCTTCAACGCAGTGAATGTAGCCCTGTGGGGACATCCAGGACACAAGTTGGGTGGACGCATAGGCAGTTCAACGTCTATCGATCCAATGGATTCGGCGGACGATTTTCCCTTTAGAGCTATCTCAATCTTTTCAACGGACAATTCACCGCAAAGACCTGTCAGGCTCTTGCCCTCTACCTGAATACCCATCAAACGAATTGCCTCTTCAAAAAACGGGTCAAGTTCCTCAATGACAACCAGTCTGTCAACCGACGCTGCAAATTTCCTGATCAACTTTTCCGGAAGTGGCCAAACCATCCCCAGCTTCAGAAAGGAAGCTTCTGGAAGGGCTTCTCGGGCGTACTGGTAAGCTATTCCCGAAGCTATTATTCCCAGTGACTTAGACCCCTCAGTAATTATGTTGTACTGAAATGTCTCCGCAAATTCAGCAAGGTCCTTCATGCGCTGCTCTACCCAAGGGTGCTTTTTGCGCGCCATGGCCGGGAGCATAACGAACTTCACGGGGTCTTTCTTTAAACCCAATTCCACCGCACCCTCTGTCCTTGAACCGGTTTCAACCAGGGACATCGAATGCGATACCCGCGTAGTGCTTCTGAAAATTACCGGTGTATCGAATTTTTCAGAAATCTTGAGCGCTTCTCCGATCAGATCTTTGGCCTCCTGGCTATCGGACGGTTCGAGACACGGTGTCTTGCCAAACTTGGCATAGTTACGTGTGTCCTGTTCGTTCTGCGATGAGTGCATCTCCGGATCGTCACATACAACAATAACCAGACCTCCGTTGACACCGGTGTAAGAAAGAGTCATGAAGGGGTCGGCCGCAACGTTCAAGCCTACGTGCTTCATCGCTGCTAAAGCCCTGGCGCCGCCATATGCCGCGCCGGCGGCCACTTCCAACGCAACCTTCTCGTTTGGAGCCCATCCAGCTTTTATCTCCGGATACCTGTCCCCTATGTATTCCAGAATCTCCGTGCTGGGGGTGCCGGGGTAGGCCGAGGCCAACCTCACACCATACTCATAGGCTCCTCGTGCAATAGCTTCGTTTCCTGACAATAGCTCTTTCACTGCCAATTCACCTTTCGTTTTTATTCAGGGTGTGTGATCTATTCAGGCGCGCCTGAGGAAAAGCTTTAATTTTTAATAAAATGCGGGAAAATAATTTCGAGGTAGGGATCTCCTGCCTTGTACGCATATCCTACTCTGTATTCTCCAAATGTGTCAAGATATTCACGTGAGGATTTTTTCGTTAAGGCTTCAGGTTATCCTTTAAAGACATAACACACTGAAATATTGAGGGTACCACGATCCAATTTTTATGATGACTCTTTTCATGGTTCATTCATATGAATAGATGAATCAAAAAAACAGGAATGCTATATCAATATTTAACTTTATATATCTTATATTAGTATTTGTAATGTAATACTAAAATTCTCACTAAAAGTTTTTAATTGATTTAAGTATGATAAAATGCTAAATATACACACTATTTTTATCTATTACCAATGCTAAGCGTGGGAACGTCATGCTGAAATTAACGTTAGTGGCGGCAGTAGTTGTGTGTTTATCTGTTGGGTCCGGGTTTGCGCAACAGGTTGATGAGCGTGGCAAGCAGAGAGGGCCTCGCCAGGCCAAGCTCGGCGAAATGCCCAGATCAGTGGGGCCTTCAATGATGGCGAGGAGCTTCAATGATAGGTCGGACGCTGGGACAGTGACTCCGGTCTCCGTTGAAATCCCTTCCAGCCAGTCCGGAATGCAGCCTAAATCCAGCCCTGACATGCGACAGTCGAAATCCTCAAACCAGATCAGTTCAGCAACGCGGCTTTCGAATCGAAAATCCCTATATGATTTGAAGATGCCTGGTGAATATGCTGGATTGGGTTTGCCGTCACTCATGAACACCCCGAACTCTTTCAGGACCGCATCATTAGTAGAGAGAAATCGTATTGAATCACTGCTGATGCCGGGTAGTTTCCTGAGAGGTTTGGGAGGTCTTCCGTCAATCCAGGAGGTTCCGGTCGAAAAATTGACTAATGAGGAAACAACTTATTGGAAGAGATTATTGATCGAGGTAAGCCACTCGTCCCACATTTTCAAGTTATTTTCGGAGGCGGCCGATGGAAGAAGAGAAACACTTTACGAGTGTAAGATTGGATTAGGGGCTCCTGAATTTCCGACTCCGGTTGGGGTTTACTATGTGACTCATATTTATGATCAGGACCCTTGGTGGATACCGCCTCCTAACAGGGCGTGGGCGGCAGGTGATTCTCCGAGTCAGCGTGTATATGGTGGAACCATGGCGCCGCTGCTCAAAAAGAAAATGGTCAGTGTCAGGAAGAAGGATAGGGAAAAATCACAGGAGGATTTTGTTGAGAATCAGGTGAAACTCGAAGATTATGGATATCGTTTTCACGGCACCAATCAACCGAGGAGTATAGGACGAAACCAGTCTCATGGTTGTGTGAGGATGTTGTCTGATGACGCCAAGAGAGTTTCCAACCTAATAAAGGATCATGTCGGGGCCCTTGATCGGAGGGAATCGGAGAATGGCCCTTATGTAGTGTTAAAGTCTCCTGTTATACTCAACCTTGTAAAGTGATCTGCGGACGAGCGTCTGAGGCCCCGCAGCGTCAATCCAGGAGTCGCCGGATGGTTTCGGCCAACTGGTTCTTGCCTATCGGCTTTGTTATATAGGCGTTTATCCCCATTTCCGAAGCCTTGCTCTCCTCGACTACGTCGGTATAACCGCTACACAGGATAACTGGCAAGTCGGGGTTATTGAGTTTTATCTGTTGGGCCAACTGTATGCCGTTCATAATCGGCATTGTCATGTCGGTGATTACGAGATCGAATTTCTTTTCAGTATCTCCCATGATCTTCATGGCTTCGGGACCTGATGTGGCTGTTGAAACCGCGTATCCCATGAGTTCAAGCAACTGTTTGGACATCTCCAGTATGGACTCATCATCGTCAACAAAAAGTATTCTTTCAGATCCCTGGACCTCATCACACTTTTCTGTGATTTCAGTCTGCTCGCTCTTTTCTTCAAAAACATTGAAGTAGACATAAAACGTAGATCCTTTTCCAACCTCGGAATCCACTTCTATTGCTGCGTTGTGATTGTCCAATATTACGTGAATCATCGGCAGGCCCATGCCCATGCCTCTACCGGCCTGTTTAGTGGTGAAAAAAGGATCAAAGATCCGGTCTTTTATTTCCTTGGTCATCCCACTGCCTGTATCTTTAACCGTCAGGCGAACATATTCTCCAACAGAGAGCTTTATTTTTGAATCAATAGCGTTGCAATCAATGACTATGTTGTCCAGTCCGACATAAAGTGCGCCACCATGATCCATCATGGCATCCCTAGCATTGACAAGCAGGTTCACTATTAGCTGGTACATCTGGGTGGCGTCCGCCTGGATCATGTCCTTACTGCAGTCAATGTGTTCCTCCATCTGGACATTCCCAGGCATTGCGCCTCGCATGTATTTAAGTGTTTCTTTGAGAAATGGCGTTAGGCGGAGCGGTTTTTTTTCCTGGGTGTCGCCCTGTCCAAATGCGAGGATTTGGTTAACCATCTCCTTGATTCGTTGACCGGCTTTGAGGACATTGTTCAGGTAGTTTGCTGTTCTTGATCCTGGTTCGGTCTCCCCAAGGGCCAGATCGGCATATCCGGTCATGACAAACAGGGCATTGTTGACATCATGAGCTATACCACCGGCTAGAGTCCCAACCGCTTCCATCTTTTGAGAATGGCTCAGCGCCTCCTGTATCTGTTTCAGTTCAGTTATGTCTACGGCTGATACTGCGAGTTCCGGTTCACCCTTTTCATTTCTGATTAGAACTCCGCTCATGATCATAGGGAACTCTCTGCCAGATTCGTGAAGATGCCAGACCTCCTGCGCGTTGAAAGATCCCCTCTCGGCCAATAGGGTATTCAGTCTGTTGACTTCGAGCATCTGCTCAGGTGTATGAAAAACGTTAAGACGCTGGCCGACAACCTCTTCAGTAGACAAACCATGAACTCTGGCGAAATAGTTGTTGGAGTAAACCACCTCACCGCGCAGGTTAGCTATGGCAATTCCAAAATTAGCCTTATCCACAGCCAATTTGACGTTCCTGGCATTGTCGTCAGAATAGATGGTTTCGGGTTGCGAATCCGATTCAAGAGCCTTAAGCGTGCTTACTGACGCAACATAAGATGGGTCGACATGAACAGCAGCTACTTGTTGGCCGGCATTTTTTCCAGCTTTCATAAGCTCCAGTTGAATGTTCAATCGCCGATTATCTTCTTCGAGTTCCTTGCTCCTTCTGGTTTGGGATAGAATGAATGAATTCATTTCAGTGATGTCCCGTCCCACCAACTGATAGAATGCAGGAGACCCCTTTTCATCAAAAAAAACCTTCTGGTGCCAGTCAAAAAGCCTTATTTCCCCAGATGGTGTGGCCAGACCAAACTCAGACCGAGTGTAAGGACATTCCGGAGTCAACAGAGACAATATAGTCTTGGGATCGAATTCAGGTTGGCTGGATGCCCAGTCGAAAAAGTTCTGCCCGATCAGTATATCCCTGTTTTTCCGAACCAGGTTGCAAAAGGCCTGATTCACAAAACTGAGACTCGCGTCGGGTAGAATTCGGACAACCAGATCATTGTGGTTTTCTACAATTGACCTGTATTCAGCCTCAACAGATCTCAAGGTTTCCTCGGATCTCAAATGGGCTGTCAGATCCCTGAAATAGCGACTTCCCAGGAATAGAAGGAATTTTCTAAGCTTGGCTGAGTCTTCCGGAGAGATGCGAACAATCTGAAAACCGCTTAGCGGATCATTGTTGAAGTGATCGACGGCAGTCCATTGGCACTTTGCCACGAATGAGAATCTTTCCACTGGAAAATGTTCATCTGCGCATACGACCCAGTGGATGACATCTCCACCGGTCGTGTGAATCTTCCTCAGTCCAATACCTCTTGAGGTAATGTCAATCACAAATCCTTTACGATGGTGTCTGTTGGCATCGTAGACAGGAAGATCGACATAGACCCTCTTTCGGTCCAGAACTCTGGTGTTCGTGGAACTCGGGTCGGATTGAGGAACAGTCTTATCGCCTGTGGGAGTAGATGGTACGGTTCCTCCCTTAACTGGCTTAGGTTTTTCCTCTTGTTCCATGCTGTAGAAAACCCCAAATCAACAGATTTGCATGATTGTGGAAAGAAACCACATTCCAACACAAAAATTATATTCTATCTATAAAATTTTTGTTGAACAATTTCGGATGATCCTAAAAAAGGATGTCCCGAGGGAGCCTTGCTAACGGTAAGACTTTGTTACAGCCATTGAAACAGCCGTTTCTAAAAAAGGAGATGATGATCCTGTTCAGGAATGCTGATTTTGCACAAAAGAGATTGTCCGGTGGATTGTCAGCAATTCTTAGAAAAGACCTGCTTTTAGGCTACCTGGTTCCGAGACGGGATTCAATTTGGCGCATTAAGTGTGAAAACGATACCGGTTTGGTAAACACAGCATCGATTCCGCACACTTCTATGCGGTCCTTGCTGCTGGTCTGTCCTCCCCAACCTGTTAGCATGAAGAAGGGTGTCTTCGGAATATTTTTTTCGATGCAGATTTCTTTCATCCTCGCTGCTACATCCCATCCTGTCATGTTCGGCATTCCCAGATCGCAAATAACCACATCACATCCGTGTTCCAGAAATTTCTCAATAGCGTCTTGGCCGTTTGTCGCAACAAGGGCTGAGTGACCATGCATCTCCAAACCCTCTTTGAGTATTTCAAGTATTGATTCATCATCATCAACACAAAGAATTCGCAATTTGCCGTCTTCAGGAAGGTTTGTTCCCCAGGGCCCCGGCAAACGATGGTTCTCTAACGGTACAGTTACGGTAAACCTTGAACCCGAGCCCTTTTGTGAGTCCACTGATATGGAACCATTATAACGGTTTATTATGCCCAGGCTGCTTGACAGACCAAGACCGCTCGAATGATAGCCCTTTGTCGTCCAAAAAGGCTGAAAGATTTTCTCTTGGTCTTCCAAGGGAATACCCGTTCCGTTATCCTCAACGATGAACTCAATGCTATTGCCTTTAAAGCCGGTTGAAACAGAAAGTATTCCCCCTTGGGGCATAGCCTCCGCCGCGTTTTTTATGAGGCTCATGGCAACCTCAAAAAAATCCTCCTCGTGCCCCTTTAAAAAAAGACCAGGGGTCAATTCACGTTTCATATCAATGAGAACGCCCTTGAGTTCCGCATTTGTTTTCCACCACGGACGGCTCATTTCAACAGCATTTTTTACCACCTGAGACAGATCGAATTCGCGCTCATGTGCTGAATCATCTGCTACGCTGATCCCTGCAAACTCTTGCAACCTTCGAACCGTGATTGCGCCGAGTTCTGAATTCTCCATTATCATGTGGAGTTGTTTTTTAACATCGGTCACTTCACCATTTTCGATTCGGGCCAATGCCAGACTTGTCGCCCCAAGGATCACCTGAAGGATATTGTTAAAGTTGTGCGCCACCCCTGTGGCAAGGTCAGCCACTGCCTTAAGTTTCTCGTTCTCGAGTCTGATCTTCTCAGTCAGTTCATGATCCGTGACATCTTCGAGGAACAATTGGCTGCCTAAAACATCCCCCGTCCAATCAGAGACCGATGCTATCAGGCACTTTAGAACGAGATTCTTGTTATCTTTCTGCTGGAGCCTTACCTCTGATGAAACTTCAGTGGCCTTTTCAAAACTCTGCCTCAATAACCTGTCAATCCCGGTTTGAATAAAGGCCGAGTTCAAAAACACATTTTCCGGCTTACTCACATCCGAGCCATTGAAGTTGAGCATCCGCCTGAACCTGGGGTTGCTGTGCAACAACTCCCCTTGCCTGTTTATGTAAGCCATGGCGATGGGCATTTTGTCTATAAGGGTCCGGTGCTGGATGGAGGTGATTCGTTCAATTATCAATGTTTTCTGGTGCTCTGGGCCTTCCGTCCGTGCAATGTCCCTGATGGAACATAATATCCACTTTGTGCCTTCATTTAATAATTCCGAGCTGCGAATTTCAGCTATCCTTACAGGCGCATTCTTACTGATAATCTCAATTTCTGAAACTGAACCTTTTGTTAGAGGAAGACCAAAATTCTGTCCCAGTAATTCATTCTGGCTCATTCCAAACAAGCTCTCTGCGGCCGAATTGGCGCGTCTTACCGAACCTGTTGAGTCCAGGATCAGTATCGCATCCTTCAACTGGTCGATTAACTCGAAGAAAAATGTTGACGAATCAGCATTGTCAAATGTCATTTGCGGTCACATATCTTTGAAGATTTCACCTATCTGCTCCAGGTCGCTGACTTCTGTGTAAATCGGGCGGCCGGACAGTATGCCGGTGACATTTCTGAAAGGTTTGCTGATATGCATTCCACCCTGATCAATAAGGAATTCGCGTATTTCCTTATTATGGGTTGAGCCCCGCATTTTTAGAACAGTCAGGCCTCGACGCATCTCGCCAAATATTTCAACGTACCTTAAGAGTATTATGGAGTCTGTGATTGTTGAGATGTGAGCTTCAGTGACTGAAACTCCTCCCATGAGCGATGGAGTGGTGGAAGTGAATAATCCTATGACCTCCTGATGTTTTATGAAAGAAGTCAGACCAATCACGAATTCCCTGAAACCCTTCTTGGTCGATACCCTCTCCAGAGCTGAGAGGCTATCAACTGCAATACGTTTTGGCTTGAATTCTTCAATAGCGG
>CALDNG010000291.1 GCA_937915285.1 uncultured Desulfomonile sp.
GACCACCGAGATCTACACTCTTTCCCTACACGACGCTCTTCCGATCTGACGCGTCATAAGTAACCGCGCCCTCAGGATTCTTTGTGAAAGCCTTCACAAAGCATGATGAAGCGCAACCGGGTTCACTGCAGTGCATACACTGTTTTTTGACAAAAATAGGCCTGGATTTGTCCAGTGGATTCTCAAACCTGTTGACCACCGTGTATGTGTCGGCGTTGGTCCGCCTTATTCGCTCAAATACGCTCCTGTCTTTCTCATATTCACTGAGCGAGAGTTGATTTGGAAGTTTGTTCCACTCTTTACAGGCCCATTCGCATCTTCGGCAGCCAATGCAAACCGTTGTGTCAACCAACACACCGTACTGGTTAGGATAGCCAGGCAGGTTCTCCACACCGGCGGAGGCTGAACGAACCCCTAACAAGCTTGAGGTAAGTCCTGCGCTCGCTACAGCCTTTAAAAAGGTTCTTCTGTTTGTATCCATATTGGGCCCTCTCCTTTTTGGCCACCACACAATTGGCCGAATTGCTCCTAATAGGCCTGGATTAGTCCTTTTCCCGATATGTCAGAAATCTCCAGAAGGAAATGAAGGTGAAAAGGTAGATTATTACAACCAGGTATTCCATTCCCTTGGTGTAGGTGTAGAATTCGTGAAGTATGTTAGGCATAATTGTCACCTCTCTCGACTATAGCGATCAGATTATTTGAGCCCTACTGAATCCATCTTCAATGCTTGTCTGGCCGTTTGCAGGGAATTTGCCTTGGGTTGATGGCATTTTTCGCATTCCAGGGATCTCGGTTTTTGCTTCATCGCCTCGTGGCATCCTATGCATTGCCTGTGGTATGCAGCCATTAAGCCTGGTCTTCCGAGATCGGCCTGGTCAAAGCTCTTGGTGTGACATGATACGCAAGCTGGAACTTTTTTCGATTGAGCTGCCGCCGGTTCACTGTTGTGATGACAGCCGGAGCAGATGGAATCCAGCCCTCGGGATGCGTGAAATGACTTTGCCAATGGGCTTTCATTAGAAATCCTGGTCAGGCTTCCTACGATTTTGCCGTGTGGAAATTCTGCCGGTTTAAATTCCCTCTCAATTGTTTTCACCAGAATTCGGTCGGGGACCTTTTCCTTATCAAAGACAACGGGCAGGTCAGGCATTTCAACAGGTTTGCCCTCCGGCAAACCATTGTGGCATACAGCGCAGGTCGACTGATTCAAACCCCTTTCAGGCATCGCATCATGGCAGCCTGAGCATTTAGCCGATGACTTGGTGACCTGGTGACATCCTATACAAGCGACCTTGGATGTTGCCATGTGGAAGGCCCTCTCGTAACTTATCCCTCCGCCCTTTCTGGAATCGCCTGTGGTTGAATGGCAGTTCTGGCACGCTTCAAGGGAATGATGATGACAAGAGCTGCAAAACTGGGCCCTTGGTTCATGCGACTTGTGATTGAAATGGACGGATTTCATGCGGGATTTACCGGCCGAGGGGCTGGCGCTGGGGTCCCGGCCATCTATTGAAAGGGCCATGAAATCCTTCTGACCCCTTATCAGCCGTGGAACTTTCGCGATTTCTGTTGGAACGGGAACATCGAGACTTTTATGACATCCGCCGCATTCAACCGGAGCAAGGTTTTTTTTGCCATCCACTTTGATCAAAAGGGCTGCAGCATCAGTGGTGGACTTCCGATCTTCAATGTTGGCCTGCGTATGACAGCCTATGCACGCCGCGTGAATAACGTTACGTAGAGATCTAACCTTATCCTTGTCTTGCGACTTGTGACAGGAACCGCACGAGTTTTCGGTGTCCTTTTTGTAAAAGATTTTCTTAGTTTTTGCGTCATAGCTGTGGTGACATAGATGGCAATTGGAACTCGGTTCCCTGAGGTCCCCGATTATCTCCACCTTTCCGGCTATATTGTGGTTTCTGACCTTTTTATTCTGGCTTACCTTTTCTACATGTTTTGCGTGCTGCGCATAATTGAAGATCGGACTCAATGACCACTTTGTGTCTTCAACCCCGATTGCCCTAACATGACACTTTCCACAAAGACCGATCAGGGGCCCCGACTTTTTTCCGTCTTTGGTCATCGCCTGGTGACAACTTGCGCAGGCGCTATGATAGGCATTCATGATTTCAGACTTGTTGGAGCGGTCGAAGTCCTGTTTTGGAAAATGGTAACTGTCCACCTTTGTAGCCGCCGCCTGCTTGTCAGAATCCCGGACCAGGTGACATGCTGCGCAATCCTTCGGGGTTCTGGTATTAAGCGCCCTGGTGTGCTGGTCATGGTTGAATCTTACCGGGGGTCTCTGAAGCTCCCTGGAACTCCCCAAGTGATTGATTACCAGCAGTGGCGTCCTTGAAGAGTCTGCCTGAACTGTTTGCAGGGTGTCAGGGTGGACCAGGCCTGAAACACCGAGAACGAGGAAGCAACTAAATCCCAGCGCAATGAAGCTGAGTTTATGATTGATCCATGTCATTGATCCACTCCTCCTGATTCTTTGACGGTTTCATCAAGTTTGGCCTAAGCTTGGAGTTCATCCGGTATCTCAATGACTTCCATAAGGATTTCACTGAAGAATTTAACGTGCATGCCGAGTTTATATCCACTAATGATGTCTTCTATGCCGCTATGACAGTTGTGGCAGGGAGTGATGACGATGTGGGCCCCAGTGGCAGCCAGCTGTTCAGCCTTCACGGAGTTACCCTTGACCCTGGAAGCTTTCCAGTTGGGTCCGCAGTTTATGACGCCTCCACCGGCTCCGCAGCAGTAGTTATGTTCAAAATCAGGTTCTGGTGGCCTGAAATCAGAACAGGTGGCATCGATGATCTCTCGCAGCTTGACACCCAAGCCCCTGCCGCGAATGATGTTGCAAGGCTCCTGAACGGTGACGGGGGTCGAGAATTTTTTAATTATTTTAAGCCTGCCCGTTGTAATTAATTCGTGATAGAAGTCTACGGCATGAATCAGAGGGATCGGAGGCTCTCTCCAACCCAGCCACTTGGGTCCGTCATAAACAGCGCCTCTAAAGGCGTGCCCGCATTCACCCATGACTATTCGCCGCGACTTGAGCCTAAGCGCTGCGTCATGGTGTGACCTTTCGACCCTGCCCATGGTTTCGAAGTCGCCTGAGTACATCGCCATATTGCTGTTGTCCCATCCGTCGAATGATGGCATCGTCCAATCAACCTTCGCAACAGCCATTATCTGGGCGATATTCCCGATGAGTTGGGCCAATATTTTTGGCTCAGGCGCAATGACCGAATAAAAAACGTCTGCGCCCTCTTTGTCCAGTGGAATGCGGGCGTTTCTTACCTCAGCCCTGGCATCATCCTCCTGCCACTGAAGTGTGTCGATCCACTCATCCTGTTTGACCCACATCTGATTCAGGGTCACGGCGTGGCTGTTGACTGTGTCCTGAAGAAACTGAGGAACTACTCCGAGTTCACTGCATATTCTACGAACTGTCAGGAGCAGGTAGGCGATATCAATACCGAAGGGGCAGTACATGCTGCATCGCCGGCACACATTGCATTCTGTCTGGGCAATACGTGAGCACTCCTTGATGAATTCTGGTTGAACCCGACCCTTTTTTTGAACCAATGTCCATAGTGTCTGTTTAACTTTGCCGACTGGTGAGAATCTTGGGTCTCTGTCATTGGACAAAAACCAGTGACATGCATCGGAGCATAATCCGCAGTGGACACATGTATTCATGTAAACCTTGAACCGTGCCGCAGTCTCTGTATTCATTATCCTGTTAAAAACCACAGCTATGCGTTCAGGTGTCAGTTCCTGGATTGGCAGATCCATTCCTGCGTCATTCACCAGTGGTAGCGGAGCTAATCCCATTTCATGCCTCCTAACTGATAGCCTGTTACCAATCTCGCGCGTTTCGGACTGAGCCAAATTCAGATCCCATGTAAGCTCTTGTAAATGGGAAAAACAGCATGTGGCTCAGTCTGGTGAATGGTATGGCCATCAGCATCACGCATCCGGAAACCATGTGAAGAATCAACACGGTTTCATATTCAAACCATTGTCGGTTTGCCGCGAATCCCGTAATGAAAGGAGCGGCAGCTATTAATAAAAGAGCATAGTCTGATGGTTCGGTAACGAAACGAACCTCTGGAAGCATCAATCTGCGTAACATGAAGAAAAGGCACGCCAACATGACCAGCACGGTCAAAAACTGGGCTGTCATTTCAGGGAGGACCCTCCAGTCAGGGCCCCAGGCGAAGGAAAACATTACGACATGGGCAGCAAGAAATATTGGCAGCAAAATTAATGACAAATGAAAGACGAATGTAATCAAGGTAACTTCGTACCGAGCCCTCATGTTTCTCGACGCAAACGGAATAATCCAGTGAAACAGCGATCTCAGGCTGTACTTCAGACTCATGTATGGATAAATAACCTTGTCTTTCTTTGCTAACCGGAGCATTCCTAGAAACTGGTAAATCATGCCGGCAAAGAAAACGAGGAAGGCTATCCAAACCAAAGGTCCACTTACCAATTCATACATCGGGATTCTCCTCTATTTTTTCAAAAGTTCCTTCACCGGAAGGATTTTTCTGAAATATCTGCTATCATCCACACACTTAACCAGAAGGCTCTCCCCATCCGGGCTGAAAATTGGATCCCACATCTCTTCGAAGGGGCCAAGGACAAGCTTCCCGTCTAGCGCAACAAAATAATTTTTCCCCAAGGCTATTCTTGCTACAACCATATTGCCGTCCGGACTAAAATACGGGTTCCAAGCCATGTCGAATCCCTGATTCCATGCAACGCCGTCTACTGCAATTGTCCAGCGGTTATTATTCTTGACGGCGGCTGCTACATGTTTAGAGTCAAAACTGAAGATGGGCTCTATGACGACGTCGCTAAAGGTGGACTTCCAGACAGTGCCATCAACAGCTATTGACCATCTGCCAAAATCAGGGGAAACCACAGCGGCCAATCTTTTTCCGTCCGGACCGAATTTCTGTCTCCACACCTGGTTAAAAGGCTGATTCCATAGCGGGGAGCCATTTATATGTAGCTGCCATCCTTTAGAACTCAAACCAGGCGCAATGACTTCGTGGGTTCCTGGTATGAAAACCGGTTCCCACACCGCCTTGAACTGTTCATTCCAGCAAATTCCATCCACTGCAATGGTCTGGCTGCCCGACTTCAGTCGAACTTCGGCAGCTACTCGGGTTCCGTCCCCACTGAAAGCGCACCCCCAAACATTCAGAAAACGCTGCTCCCACGGATGCCCATTCACAGCCAATCCCCAAATCCCCTTTTTGAAAGTCACAATATCTCCCTCGGAAAGTGGTTCCATTTGAACACTTCCGGCCGAATTCCGCCCATCGTTGCTAATGTGCATGCTCCTGACCTGAACAAACTTATGTTCCCAGGTCTCCCCATTTAAGGAGGCTCCGTAACCCTCTGCGCTTCTAACATTTACCCCTGCAATCTTGCCGTTGGGACTGAAATTGAGATTCCAGACATATTCGAAAGTGTCATTCCAGGGCTCATCTTCCTCAAATACCGACCATTCGTCCTCGTTCATTGCAATCACAAACAAGACGCCAGCCGGACTAAATTTAAGGGACCAGGCTTTCTCAAAGGTATTGGACCAAGGCTCACCGTTGACGCAGACGGTAAAGCTTTCATCGCCGGCACGAACCACTGAAGCTATGCGCTCGCCATCCATGCTTGTAACAAGTTCCTGCACTTCAGAAAAATTCGAAGACCACTGTGAAATGTCTGACAAATTTTTTGAGGGCGTATCCCAATCCCATGACTTCGCCAGGTTACTGATTATTTCATTCATTTCTTCCTCCGATCAGGGGAGTCCCGCAAGCAAGAGTATGTTCCTGATGCCGTGATCAGACCTTCTGATGTCCAGACTAAACCTTCAACTCCTGCAGCTATTTCTTTTTTGCAAACGAACTCTTTTTCAAACTGCGCTACAGGTTTCCAAGGGCTTGTCGGAAGAAAACTTGGCAGGGAGCCTGATGATGAAACGAGCGCCGACCCCGAGTTCACTGTCAAAAAACATTTTCCCACCATGCTCTGAAACAATCTTGCTCGTCACCAGCAAGCCCAGTCCAGTGCCTTTGCTGCCCTTTGTGGAATAGAAGCTTGAGAAGAGCTTCCTTTTGGTCTCATCCGTCATTCCCGAACCATCGTCAGCAACTTCAAAGGCCATGCCTCCATCGGGTTCCTCGTATGTTTTCACCGTTATGGTATGGCTATTTTTAGATTTGTCGGTTTCACAGGAGTCGATCGCATTTGAGACCAGGTTGGACAAACACGTGTGAATGCCTCTTTGGTCCAGAAATATCTTCACTGCGGAACCAAGATCTGAGTCGAAATCTCGCTTGATGGCTATTCCCATTTCTTGAGCCCTTATGTCGAAAAGGTTACACACTTCTTCGGCAAGCTGATTGGGGTCCGTTGCTTCGTATTCGGGGTTCCTCTCTTTGGAATAATTCAGAAGGTCCTTAACCAGGATAGAAATGCGGGCTATGTTGTTCTGTACCATGCGCCAGCCACGTTCGAGCAACGACTTGTCATCATCTTCCATTGCAGTCTGGACAACATATAAGCCCCCCTCCAGTCCCTGGATTATGTTCTTGATGCCATGGGCCAGACCTGCTACGGTTTGACCAACCACGGCAAGACGGTCAGAAGCCTGCTTTTCTCTTTCTAGCCTTTTGAATGTTCTTAGATCCTGAAAGAAGCCGACTGCCCCTGATGGCTGGTCATTGTCATAAAGCAGGAATCCTGAAAAACTGACCGGAATGGATTCTCCATCAGACGATTTTAGGGTGGCTTCCCTCGTGACAAGTCTAGATGAAACCAACTGGCGCCCGAACTGGGAAGCAACAATCATTTCAGTAAATGGCTGAGGAAAATATTTCTGGATTTCCGCGTCTCCTATTACATCAGCCACATCATACCGGAGCAATTCCTGCGCAGCATTGTTGTAAATTGCTATCCTTCCAGTCTCATCAGTAGCAACAATTCCATGTATCGAATTTTCTATGAGATTTGTCTGGAAATCCTTGGAAACCCGCAACTCCTTCTGAAGCTTGACCTTGTCACCTATGTCCATGGCAATTACCATGGCATAAATAACCTTTCCTTTCTGGTCAAAAATCGGAGTGGTATAGCTCACATAATTAGCCTCTTCACCTGAAACTGTTAGGCCACAGTGTTGCTTCTTGGAAGTCGCCCCATCCATCAATGTCTCTACGGCATGACAGTCTTCGCAACGCTCGCTGCGTTTCTTGAACACCTCGTAACATTTCATGCCGACGCTTCCCTTGAAAAGGTCAGACATGTAACTGTTTTGCTTAACTATTCGGAACTCCTGGTTTACCACACATATAAAACAGGGGACCTGCTCGAAGAGATTTTTGTATTCCCATCGGCTGCTTATAAGCTCATGAGTTCTCTCACGAATTTCCTGTCCCATCTTGTTGAAAGCCTCGGACAGTTCCCCGAGTTGGTCTTTTCTTTCGACTGGAGCCTGATAGTTGAGATCTCCCGCGGCCATTTGCTGGATGGCCCTCTTGAGTGTTTCTACCGGAATGTGAACACGTAGGTACAAGTATCCGACTATCGTACCCAGGATCGCTATGAACGTTCCTATTCCCAAGACCACTGTGCTATCGATCATACCTCTGAGATGAGAATCAAAACCCTTTAGCGACAATTTCAGGTCCAGAACTCCAAGGACTTTTTGACTCTGTGGATGGAAATGGCATTTGGCATTCCAGCAGCTTTGCTCATTGTAGATAGGAGTTATCATGCCTAGATGTCTTATTCCTGCCATTTCACTAACCCTGGTTCTCTTGTCCGTCTTGACTTCGCCAAAAGGCTTGTCTTCTGAATGGCAGGCGTAACAGGCGCCGGCCTGCTTATCAACCTTGGTTCCCACCTCGGAATTTTCTGTTGCGAATTTGATGACACCTTCGTGGTTGTAGATCCTGATGCTGGATATTTCGTCTTCCTTGCTGATATCCCTGATAAACATCATGGTAGCAGTGGCGTCATCGTGAAGCATGCTGTTGTAAATGGCGTTCATCACAGCAGAACTAAACCTGGAAGCCTCTCTAAGGAGTTGAGAAAAATAGAATTCCTGGTGTAAATCAACCAGAAGGAATATGAACACTACATGCGAAAGAAAAAGTATTAGGCCCACCATGAATGCGACTTTGAATCCGAGACTGCGGGTAAGGATCACCCATTTTTTGGAAAGCCGATTCAGCATGGACCTTCACCTTCAACTCAAATTGTTGTGGTTCACAAAGATTGGACACGTGTATTTAATCACCTACGACTTCCTTAACGGCTTTGAGGAATTCATCCTTGTCAATGGGTTTTTCGATGTATCCCTGAGGGGCCGGTATGGATCTTTGGTGTATGAACTTTTTGAAATCCATGTAACCCAAAGCGGACGTAGAGAATCCTGTCACCATAATCACTGGCACTGTTTTGAGTGACTCGTCCTTCCGCATTTCCCGATACATCTTGATCCCCGTCTTCTCTGGCATAAGCAAGTCGAGGCAAACCAGATCAGGTTGCTCACTCAACACCTTCTTCATCCCCTCCACCCCATCAGAGGCCTCGGTCACTTCGTAGCCATTTTTTTTGAGCAATGTGCCGAGAAAAACCAGAGTGTCTGGCTCGTCGTCAATGATTAGGATTTTTTTTGGCATGACCGGTCCCTCCTTGTCTCAAGGCGGCTTTGAATTTGTTGGGTTGCTTCGGCTATCCTCCAGTTCATCCCTGCGGATGCTGGTTTGCTGTTATTAGGGCAAGTTTCGTGCCACCAACCTCGAATAGCCCCAAACATACGATCATGTTCAGTATCAGGCTGATATTAGATAAGTTTTATGAATCAGGAAGTTTGAAGTAGGGGGTGGGCCTAGAATACGATCCATGACTTCTGGGGGATGTGATTTGGATAGATCGGAAGAGCACACGTCTGAACTCCAGTCACGAGTGGATATCTCG
>CALDNG010000292.1 GCA_937915285.1 uncultured Desulfomonile sp.
GGTCGGGCGGTAGCCACGTTCACCCTGGCTACATCCCAGAAATGGAAAGACCAGGATGGTAGTGATCAGGAGAGAACCGAATGGCACCGAATAGTGGCATGGGGTAGGTTGGGGGAAATCTGTGGGGAGTATCTGGGCAAGGGTAAACAGGTGTACGTTGAAGGTCGAATCCAGAGTAGAGACTGGGAGGATCAGGACGGCAACAAGAGAACCACTTTTGAAATAATTGCCAACGATTTGATTTTACTAGGTGGACCAGGGTCAGATCAATCTGGGCGCTCTGAAGGAAGTGGAACAAAGCCTCCGTCTGCTCAGGCCAGGGCGACTTCGGGTCAAAAGGCCAGAAATGATGAACGCGGATATTTTCCTCCACCCCCAGAGGATGAGATTCCTTTCTAGAGTCCGAATTGATGTGTTGGAATTTTTACTGCAGAATCGGATAAATTGATTGTTGATGGTCACGCAACTCCTGACGTTCCAGCGATTACCAGCTTGAGATTCTGCGGATTTTACATTTGCTGGAACGTGAAATGTGGCAGCTTTCGGGGCATCTGAATGTCTCATGATTGCTCCTAATCCGTTAAGAATTGTTACGAGAAAATTTTGTGTTTCAGGCAAACAATGCTACTATTTGACAAATTCGTATCCTCGGGATTCGAATGGAGTCCCCGATACGCCTCTGCTTAAATCGTTGTACTGACACTTCTGGAGGGGCAATGAACACCAGCGGTCTGAAAATCCCGGTTTGCGTACTTTTTATAATAGCCACGATGAATTTTTTTGTTTTCGACAACGCCAACGCTTTCAACGAGGCGCCGGCCCTGGCCAAACTCGTCAAGGCGGGTCAACTACCCCCGGTTGATCAGCGGCTTCCAAAGGAGCCCCCGGTCATTAAGCCGGTGGATCAGCTAGGAGCCTACGGAGGTCTATGGCGGCGCGCTTATACAGGCCTGTCTGATCTAGTGGGAGTCAGGCGTGTTCTTTACGAACCGCTGGTCCGCTGGAGTCCTGATTACCAGATAGTCCCCAATTTGGCACGAAAATGGGAGGTTGACGAAACGGGCCGTATATTCACCTTCTACCTGATTGAAGGAGTGAAATGGTCCGATGGGGCTCCTTTCACTGCAGACGACGTGATGTTTTATTTTGAAGACATAGTGCTCGACAAAGAGTTGACTTCAACGCCTCCCAACTGGCTTTCAGTGGATGGTAATGCGCCTAAGGCATCAAAAATAGATGACTATACATTCAGGATCGAGTTCGAAAAGCCATATAGCCTTTTCATAGATCAGCTTGCCTGCCCTCACGGCATGGAACTGGTTACGAAGCCAAAACACTATCTAAAGCAATTTCACAAAAAATATGCTGATCCCAAGAAGCTTGAAGAGTTGATGAACGCCAAGAACGCCTCTACCTGGGTAAAGTTGTTCCTAGACGCCTCCAACCTCAGGCACTCCCTGTTTGTTTCAAATCAGATGCCTAGTCTTTGCGCATGGATAACCAAAGTCCCCGCTCCTGCGAAAAGGTTCGTCATGGAACGCAACCCCTATTACTGGAAGGTCGACACTAATGGCAACCAGTTACCTTACATTGATTCCATGGTTCACGAACTTCAGGCTGAAGCAAAAACAATAGTTCTAAAGGCGATTGCCGGTGAAATAGACATGCAGGGTAGACATCTCGGTAGTATGCAGAATTCGGTTCTACTTCTTGCAAGCGCAGCCAACGGAAATTACCGCCTTGTCCCCAAGACTTCAACTGCATCGGTCGGCATACTGCTTGCTCCCAATCTTAACCACAAGGATCCTGTTCTTAGTGAAATCCTGAACGATTCAAGATTCAGGAAAGCATTGTCACATGCGATAAACCGTTCGGAAATCAATAAAATAGTATGCAGAGGCAAGGGCGTTGTTCGTCAAGCTGCGCCATTGCCCGAGTCTGAATTTTACAGCGCTTCTTATGAGAAGGCTTATCTGGAACATGATGCCGCCAAGGCTAACGCTCTTCTGGATGAAATGGGCCTAAAAAAAGGATCAGACGGCAAAAGGCTGCGTTCAGATGGAAAACCGCTCCAGATATCGCTCGACGTCTCGGTATCGGTTCCCCAGTGGGTTGACTCCGCTGAGGTGATTGCTTCGAACCTCAAAGCCGTTGGAATAGAGACGGAAGTCAAGTCCGAAACCATGGAGCTTTTCAGACAACGAACCCAGAATGCGGCTCATGAGATTGCGCTTTGGCCTGGTGATGGTGGTATAGAATGTTTGCTGGAGCCGAGATGGTATTTCCCTTACAATTCGGAAAGTCTCAACGCCCCGCTTTATGCCCAGTGGTTTCAGAGTGGTGGCAAGAAAGGTGAGGAGCCGACTCCGGATATAAAGGAAATGATGCAAACTTATAATGAAATACTCAAGGCAGTAAGCCCCGAGAGCCGCAAAGAGCTTTTCGCAAAAATACTGGCGGCCAATGAGAAGAACCTTTACGTGATCGGGCTTGTTCACGATCCACCTGATTATTATGTCGTTTCCAAAAATATGATCAACGTTGCAAAAAAGGATTTTCAGAGTTGGATCTATCCGAACCCTGGGCCAATACATCCGGAGCAGTTTTCTTTTGTACCGGGCAAGCCTGGGGGACGCTGACAGTAGCAACGATGTCTTGAGGATGCTTTCAAAATAGTGGTCTTGGTGAACTGAGAAGCCAAGACCAGAAATGCTGTTGGTATTGAGTTCGAACCGTCCGCCTGATCAATTTGTTAAGAATTAAGAGTTAATATGATGATCTGGCGCTGGGGCGCCTCTGAAATCAATGTCAACGGTCGCAGGCAGGAAAATATTATCATGATGGCAACTGCTGAAAATTTCTGAGAGAGGGAAGGCCGGATGATCGCCTACATTATTCGCCGGATTCTGTTGATGATTCCGACGTTGGTAGCTATTTCAATTATCTCGTTTATCATCATCCAGTTACCGCCTGGGGACTTTCTTACCACCTACGTTGCCCAACTGAGCGCCAGCGGAGAAACGGTTGATCAGGCCGAACTGGAAGCGCTCAAGGAGCGTTTTGGACTGGATGAGCCCATGTACATGCAGTATCTGAAATGGGCTGGGAATTTCCTGAAGGGTGATTTTGGTCATTCGTTTGAATGGAACAAGCCGGTCTCAGAGTTGATAGGGGAGCGTTTGAGTCTTACCGTGATAATTTCGGTATTCACCATTTTGTTTACATGGGCCATTTCGCTTCCCATCGGTATATATTCTGCGGTTCGACAATACTCCTGGATGGACTACTTCCTGACAGTAATAGGATTCATTGGACTAGCCACTCCGAACTTTCTGTTTGCGCTGGTCATGCTGTGGGTGTCTTACGCCTACCTGGGGTTGAGTATAGGCGGTCTATTCTCACCTGAGTATGCGGAGGCCCCGTGGAGCATTGCCAAGTTTTTGGATCTTCTAAAACACTTGTGGATTCCGGTAGTGATAGTAGGAACTGCCCATACGGCAAAATTCATTCGAATCATCCGCGGTAACCTTCTTGATGAGTTGAGGAAACCTTACGTCACCACGGCAAGGGCCAAGGGACTATCGGAGGTTCACCTCATACTGAAATATCCTGTCAGGGTAGCAATCAATCCCCTGGTAAGCACCATAGGATGGACTTTACCCGAACTGGTTTCGGGCATTGCAATAACCGCCGTAGTGCTGAACCTTCCTACAACAGGGCCGCTACTTCTTAGCGCGTTGTTAAGCCAGGACATGCAGTTGGCAGGAACGTTCATAATGCTGCTTTCGTTCCTGACCGTAGTTGGAACTTTAATTTCTGATATTCTGCTCGCATGGGTTGACCCTCGAATCCGTTTTGGCGCAAGGGAGGGTCTATAATGGACCAGAAACAGAAAGAAATGAAATACTTGAACGCCACATGGCGACAGCTCGTATGGTGGCGATACAAGAAACACACTTTGGCGATGATAGGTCTGATTTCGATATCCGGTATGTATTTTACAGCCATTTTTTGCGAGTTCCTGGCCCCATACGAGAAAGACACACGTCATCTGGAGGCAATCTATTCGCCACCATCCAGAATTCATATTTTTGATGAGAACGGAAGCCTCAGATGGCCATTCGTCCGCCAGATGGACATGGAAATCGATCTGGAAACCCATAAAATGACATTCAAAGAGATAATGGGAAAGAACTACCCAATTAAACTCTTTGTGCAAGGAGACCCTTATCTTTTCTGGGGAATGTGGGAAACTGATATCCACTTCTTTGGTGTTGAAACTCCTGCGAAACTGTTTCTATTCGGCGCTGACCGAATGGGCAGGGATGTTTTCTCGAGATGCCTGTATGGCACGAGAATTTCTTTGTCTATTGGAATGATAGGCGTTTTCATGAGTCTAGTGCTGGGATTGACGCTTGGAGGCATATCCGGTTACTCGGGCGGTTGGGCCGATGTGGTGATTCAGCGAATCATAGAGATCATTCGCTGTTTTCCGAGTATTCCTCTGTGGATGGGACTTTCGGCGTCAATGCCACCTCACTGGCCCGCGCTGAAAGTATATTTCACGATAACGCTGATTTTGTCACTGGTGGGCTGGACGGACCTGGCCAGGATGGTAAGAGGCAAGCTGATAGCCTTGCGCGAGGAGGAGTTTGTTCTGGCTGCCAGATTCATAGGCGCCAGTGACGCAAGGATAATTTTCAGGCACCTCCTTCCGTCGTTTACATCTCACATAATAGTGTCGGTGACTTTGGCCATACCTGGAATGATTCTGGCTGAGACGGCGTTGAGTTTTTTGGGTATAGGTCTGAGACCTCCTATTACTAGCCTCGGGGTCCTCCTGAAAGAGGCCCAGAATGTTACGACGGTAGCCCTTTACCCGTGGTTGCTCATCCCCGTGGCTTTCGTGATCATAATAGTGCTTTCATTCAATTTCGTGGGTGATGGGCTACGTGACGCCGTAGACCCGTATTCGAGGTAACCTTATATGGCGCCATTGTTACAAGTTGAAGATCTTCAGGTTCATTTCTTTATAGATGAGGGAACTGTTCGTGCTGTCGATGGGGTGAGTTTTTCTGTAGAACACGGAAAGACACTTGGAATAGTCGGTGAATCGGGCAGTGGTAAAAGTGTAATTGGTCAATCAATACTGCGCATAGTACCCTCGCCAGGCCAGATCGTTAACGGCAGTATTCGGTTTGAGCTTGAGAAAAAAGGCGACAACGAAGCGCAAACGTTAGACCTTGCATCGATCAATGCAAAAAGTTCCCTGGCTCGCAGCATACGGGGAAGCGAGATTTCCATGATTTTTCAGGAACCGATGAACTCGTTCAGTCCAGTTCACACGATTGGCAGCCAGATCATGGAAGCTTTGTTGCTGCACTCCGACTTCTCAAAAGCTGAAGCAAGAAATCAGGCCATCGAAATGCTTACCAAGGTTGGGATACCTCAACCCGAAAACCGAATTGACGCCTATCCGCATCAACTATCTGGTGGAATGCGCCAGAGAGCAATGATTGCAATGGCGCTGATCTGTAATCCCCGGCTCCTGATTGCCGACGAACCCACGACAGCGCTGGATGTCACTGTGCAGGCACAAATCCTGGCTCTCCTCAAGGATTTACAGGAGGAATTCGGGATGGCCATCATTTTCATATCACACAACCTGGGAGTCATTTCTGATATAAGCGACGATGTACTGGTACTTTATTTCGGCAGAGTCATGGAGCAGGCTCCTGTTTCCGAGATATTTGAAAACCCGCTTCATCCATATACCCAGGCCCTACTCAGGTCGGTTCCGGGCATTGACACCCCTGTAGGAACGGAACTGGCAACCATTGAAGGCACTCTTCCCGATCCGCTGAGCTACATAGTGGGCTGTCCCTTTTTCGGCAGATGTACCGAGTGTGGTGGGAACACCGTTTGTCGGGATCAACCCTACGAATTGACAAAGGTAGCCCAGAGGCATTTCGTGGCTTGTCCGCGTATGTGCATCCAACTGTGAGGAATAGATTTGTCGCAAACAGACGTGCTTTTAGAAGTTAAAAACCTTAAAAAACATTTTCCCATTCACAGGGGTGTTTTCAAAAAGGTTGTAGGATATGTCAAGGCGGTTGACGGAGTTAGTTTCTCCATCAGGTCCGGAGAGACCCTGGGTTTGGTGGGTGAGTCGGGCTGCGGAAAATCAACTGTCGGTCGAATGATAATGGGCGCCTATCACCCCACAAGTGGCGATATATGGTTTCAACCTCCCGATGGTTCCGAAAAAGTCAACCTTGCAACCATGAGTTCAAAGGAGATGAGGCCTCTGAGACCCTACATCCAAATGATCTTTCAGGACCCGTTTGCCTCACTTAACCCTAGAATGACGGTCAGGGAAATACTGGCCGAGCCCCTAATAGTCAACAAAGTAGCCAAGGGGGCTGCATTGGAAGGTAGAGTAAGGGAATTGATCGAGCTTGTAGGGCTGAAGGTCCAGTATCTTACCAGATATCCGCATGCTTTCTCGGGCGGTCAGCGCCAGAGGATTTGCGTGGCACGCGCAATGGGTCTTTATCCGCGCCTGTTGGTGGCAGATGAACCTACGTCCGCCCTTGACGTTTCGGTACAGGCCCAGATTGTAAATCTGGCCTTGGAAATCCAGCATCAGATGGGGCTGGCCTTTCTGTTTATTTCACATGACCTGGGTTTAATACGGCATCTAAGCAAAAGAATTGTTCTGATGTATGTGGGAAAGGTCGTGGAATATGCGCCGGCTGAAAACCTTTTTTCCAGACCCCGCCACCCTTATACTGAAGCCCTGATGTCGAATGTTCCAAGTGTCAGGTCCGAAGTCGTCAGCCGTAAAATCATTCTCAAGGGTGAAACCGCAGACCCTATAAATCCACCATCCGGATGTTCGTTCCATCCTCGTTGCTCATATGCGCAGGGAATATGCTCCACAGCGGAGCCCCAGCTACGGGAGATAGGGCCTGACCACGTCGTTGCCTGTCATTTTGCTGAAACGCTTAATCTCAACGGATGTGACGCGTTTGGCTGCGCTATATGATGGTCTTGGATTACTTTATGCGCTATAATGTGACACGTTTTGCGTTTTTCAGGGGATATCCCTGAATCCGGAAGGCAAATAATCCTGCAGGGCAAGGTGTTGATGGGACAAGATTCAATAAAAAGAATCCTAGTTTATACCCATAACTCTATAGGCGTGGGTCACGCTTTTAGAACAGCGGCAGTGATCTCAGGGATCAAAAAGTGGCGTCCTGATATTGATTTCCTTGTTATTTCAGGAACCTCGGTTCCTCAGGTCTTTTTCAAGGAAGATATCGAAGTCATAAAGCTACCCTCTGTCAAGATAGACATCGACAACAGCCATAACAGTTTGCATTCCAGATATCTTACCGGTTTTGATCTTGAAGCGGTGTTTGATTTCCGGCAACGCCTGATCATGGCGAGTTTCGATTTTCTTCAGCCTGATGCCCTGATCGTTGAACACAACATGACAGGACAGATGAGCGAACTCATCCCGCTTCTGATGAAGAAATGGATGCGTAAAGGGGGACCGGTCGACTTTCCGCTGGTTCATGTGTGCCGCGGAATAATGAAATGGATACCATTGCTGAGGATTCCCTATCAGAATCCCAGACACAGGTCAGAATCCATCAACATTGGGGCCCTCTACGATTTCATGTATGTGTTGGAAGACAGGGAGGTCATAGACATCAACAAATCATTCCTGGGTGATGATCCAGAACTTGAAAACAAGATTAAATACCTGGGCAAGATAACCAACAAAATCTATGAAGATCTTCCATCAAGGGACGACACACTAGACAGATTTGGACTTCCGGATAAAAAACTAATTGTAATATCATTAGGCAGGAATCACAAAGTACTAGACTTGTCGATCAGTACTATTGAGGCCCTCAATAAAATACTCGACTATGATATTTACAAAATAGTTATGATTCTGGATACTTACCTTGACAAGTCAGCGGTAGCTGCCCTCAGGTCGCACGAGTTGTGCAAACACGTGCGTTTCATAAGCTTTCTCCCGGATCTTGTTGATCTGTTCAACCATTCTGAACTGGTAATTTCAAGGGCCGGTTACAATACGGTCAACGAACTGCTGCTTACCGGTTCAAAGGCAATAATAGTCCCTGAGAGTCATGGTGGAGGGGAGCAGGAACTGCGCGCTGAAAGTATAAAAGCGAGAAACATAAAAGTCCTGAATGAAGATGACATCCTTCGGAATGATTGTTCCGCAGCGATATCAACCTTTCTGTCGAGTGGCCTTAGAGATACACCGGTCCCGTTCAATAAATACTCAATAGGCAAAGCAATTATCGAAGATCTTGAGGGTTGGAAAAAATCAAGGTCCAACCTTCGTTAGTCCTACCAATTGATCCAGATGAGGATTGATCATATACCTGTTTTTATGGGTATATGCCTCTAAGCATTATGGCGTCGGAAATCCTCTGAATAGCCAGTATCTGTGCAGCCTCCCTCATTGCAACATTAAACTTGCCTGAACATTCCAGTACATTTTCAAAGGCCAAGCGCATGAGATACTGGAGTTTGGAGTTTATTTCATCGGCCGGCCAAAAGAATGACTGAAGGTCCTGAACCCATTCCAGATAACTCACAGTCACTCCGCCGGCGTTGCACAGAATGTCAGGGATTATGAAAATGCCTGAGCCTATAAGTATTTCATCAGCGTCGGTGGTGATTGGGCCGTTGGCGCCTTCAGCGATTATTTTTGCCTTAATTTGGTTCGCATTGGATTCCGTAATTTGATTCTCAACAGCAGCGAGAATTAGGACGTCGCAATCCAGTTCAAGTAATTCCTCATTGGTGATTGAGTCTGCCTGGGGAAATGTTGTGATGCAGCATCCTCTTTCAATATGTCCGGAAATAGCCCAGGGATCGAGTCCGGCCGGTGAATGTATCCCGCCTCTGGATCCAGTCACCCCAACAATTTTCATCCCCATGTCATGAGTCAGCCGCGCTGCCACTGAACCGAC
>CALDNG010000293.1 GCA_937915285.1 uncultured Desulfomonile sp.
GGTTGTCACAGCGCAGGAAACACCTATGCAAAAGCTCGAAAAATAATCAAAAACCTTTTGATGCTGGCATATTTTGTGTATTATCCGGTCTCCTGACTCTCATGGAGTCTGAAATACTGGAGCCTGGATGAAGTTAAACCGTAAAATCCTGCTTGTTTCTCTACTCTATTTCGCTGAAGGCTTTCCATTCGGAATCATCGAACAAACATTTCCGGTATATTTCAGAATCCAGGGTATGAGTCTGGTTGATCTTGGATTGCTGAGCCTGGTGGGCATTCCATATGCTCTCAAGTTTCTGTGGGCTCCTGCGGTGGATTTTGTGGGAGCCAGGCGCCATTGGATATCAGCGGCCCAATTCTTAATGGCCGCCGCCATCCTGGTTTTGTTGCCCATGGATCCGGCGACTCCGACAACATTGTTCTGGGTCTCTCTGATGGCGTTATCTGTCTTGTCCGCCACACAGGATATTGCAATCGACGCATATACCATCGAGTTGCTCAATTCATCGGAAATGGGAATAGCCAACGGTTTCAGGCAGGCCGCCTACAGAGTCGCTCTCGTGATCTCGGGCGGGTTTTTTATAGCCTTGGGCGGCTGGATTGGATGGCAATTTACATATTTTGTGGCTGCGGGGGTTTTGGTCGTTTGTGGCTTCATATCCCTGGGTTTGCCTCATATTGAAGTGAAGCGGCCCAGATTTTCATCCGAATCACTTATGGCGCCCATTCGGGATCTGGTGAAAAGACCGGGAGTCATACAGGTAACGTGTTTCATACTGCTTTACAAACTGGGGGATTTAGCTCTGGCGCCTATGGTGCGGCCATTCTGGCTGGACCAGGGATTGACAACCACGGAAATAGGTCTCATCACAGGCTCCATCGGTGTATTTGCCGGAATAGCGGGCGCTTTAACCGGTGGATTGTTCATGACCAGATATGGCATTTATGCCGGACTGCTTTTCCTAGGTTTATGGCAATCTGTTAGCAATCTGTCCTACGCCATAGTATCGACATACACTGGCTTTGGCGCCTACGGCATATATGTGGCTTCTTTTTTTGAATCTTTCTGTGGTGGTTTGGGCACATCTGCTTTCCTGGCCTTTCTAATGAGTATTTGCCAGAAAGAGTTTTCCGCAACCCAGTACGCCCTGCTGTCGGCGCTCTTCCGGATATCCGGGACAATGGCCGCCTCACTGAGTGGTTGGGTGACTCAGGATATCGGTTACGCGTATTACTTTACGTGGACCTTTGTTCTATCCCTTCCGGCTTTCATTTTCATAGGCTATACCAAGAAATGGATTCCACAGGATGAACAGCCTGACGGCGTCTGATCAAGCCAGCCTTGCACGGTAGATCTCGGTCAAGTGTTTGACCATTGCCATCTTTTCTTGAATGCCTAACCCAGATGTCTGAGACCGTCTCCAATTGGCTGGCGACTCATGCGGATAGCCGGAGGAAGCGCGGCAATCAGGCCCAGACAAAGCGACACGAGAATAATCATGGCCACCGTGTGGTCGCTAACCTCGAAAATCGGTAGGAAAGACTTCATTTGGGACTGAAATATGGCTCCACCGGGAAAAGTCATCAAGGCGCCAAGAATTCCGCCGGTCAGGGCCAGAGCCACCGATTCACCGCAGATGAGCCCAAAAATAAAGAGTGGCCCAAATCCCAGTGTCTTGAGCACAGCGAACTCTCCTGAGCGCTCCCTGGCCGTCATCGCCATTGTGTTGGCGAGTACAATCAATATGATGCCTATTACCACTATCGAAATTACTTGAACTGCCCCGATAATGGCCTCGGTCATTGAAACAAAACCCATCTGGAAGGCTTTTTCGGTTTCTGTTAGTGTTTCAGCAAGGGAATTCCTGAACTGCGCGTCGATTTCCTGAGCCACCTCTGGGGCTTTGTCAGGATCAGCTACCTTGATCATATACCATCCGACCTTGTTAGCCCGGTCAGGTGAACTCTTTTTGAGCGCCTCGTTCAGATAGTCATATCTGAAAAAAAAGGCTGTCTCATCAGTGTTTTTCTGCGCCCCCCTATAAATCCCCACTAGCGTTAGCTCAATTGCTCCCGGATAAATCGTGCCCTGTAACGGGATTATGTCGCCAATCTTCCAGCCGAATCTTTCGGCAAGCGTCTTTCCGGCTATTGCAGAGTTACGGTCTTTCTCAAAGGCCTTTTTTTCGTTTGCGCTCAAAAGGAACTCTGGATACATTTCCAGGTATTCAAGTCCGTTTATAGCGAACTGAGCAAAGAAGTTTTTCTTATCCTTGTAAATTCCACCATACCAATGGCCGTAACCGATCCCGCTAACCCCGCTTACCTGTGAAATTTTGTTTCTGTACGATAACGGAAGAGTATAGATAAGCGAGATCTTGTTTCGTGTGACCAATCGATTTACAGATGAAGTCTCAACGCCGACGTACCATGCCCCAATTAGAGTCCGAAGTATTCCAAAGGCCAGCATGGCTATGGCGACTCCAAGGAGAGTCAGTCCCGCGCGTAATCGGCTTCTGAATACATTTCTGATTATAAGTTTTAACAATTTCGGTCCCGCACAAATTCTTAAGTCTAGGTCCGATTCCCTGCATCAAACATTTTTGACAAACGCTCTAGCTGATCTAATGATTCGCCCACTGATTTAAGGCTCTCCCTCAGAGCTTCGGTCACCTCATCAACCCTGCGATCTAGCTGTTTCTCAAAATTGCTCAATATGCCGGACGCAACACCTTGCGACATCCTGCTCAATTTCTTGAGCCTCCGATTAGCCAACCAGAAAACCAGGATTGCTTCCAGGATCACCAGACTCAACAACGATGATAGCCCCTCCGGACTAAAAAGGTTCGATCCAATGCTGATCACCATCCAGAAGATACTCCAAATGTTAAAATCAGCTCCATGTCCAATGACTACCTGATTGTGAAACCTGAACAAAAACAAACCCACTGGTATGGTTAACCAGAATGACTGAAACAACCTGTTCACGAAAGATCTAAGTCTTTGTTTGGTCAGATCAGATGACTTAAACATGTTTTCTATGGCATGGTTCCTTAAATCGGAACTATTGATGGCCGAAGAGCGGGATTCAGCTTTTCCAAGATCCCCAAGAATGGATTCGGACTTTATCTTGCCTTGTATTCGACTGAGTCTGTTCAACCAGGGCTGACTGAATTCAGTCATGGCCTCATTCATGGATGCTGTCAGGCTGGAGAAATTGTCCGCTCCATGTATTTTTCGGCGTGAAAGTAATTTCATGATCATTTTGATCGTTTTAAGAGAAGTATCCGACTCAATTAATCGACCAAATACGGCTGAAGCAATTATTTCAGATACTATCGTATTCCCTGGGAGCGGGGCGAGACCAACACCTTCGTCTTCATTTTCCAGGACTGATCTCAGAGCACGACGGCGGGCCTCAGGTTTTGCATCAGCAAAAACCCTCGCAAAAAGCGCTTTTGAATTATTTAATAAATTCAAAAACTTTATACTTTGAATTTCTTTTGCTTTTCGCTTGGCCAATATGAACGCCCTGAAACGTGAGAATTCGTCATTCAGGAACTGATCTGAAGCAGAGTGTGACGATTCCAGGAAGCCTGACAAGGCAAAAACTCTCGGATTGTCTATCCCCGTGGTCCTTTTCAGATGGAATATGAAATCTCCCAAGGCTTCCTTGAGTCTTGTATATCTGTCTGAAGAATTTTGATCGAGTAGTTGGTCTGATTTATTAAACACAAAGCAGAAATTATCCTTATGGGTCTGGCAATTTTTTATGAATGCAAAAAAAGAGGCGTCGGCATATTTCTCGGGACTCACCACCCATACCATCATATCCATATGAGGAGCCAGTTTTGACACTGTCAGAGCGTTGCCCTGTTCATGGCTGTCAAAGTCGGGCATGTCCAGGACAACAGTGTCTCTAATCGAGTCTATTCGATGAGTAGCGTCAGGCTTTCGGAACAAACCCGGGTCAGTGTCCAGGAGCGTTTCTACCTCTTCATGTCTGTATATAATGGCCCGGTCTGTATAGGGACGCCGATCTGAGGGGCTGGAGATATTCGCCTTGGCCAAGGCGTTAATAAGAGTGGACTTTCCTACACCTGTGCCACCGGCTATACCAATCAGGATCGTATCACCCGACACCTTCGCCCGTGCCAGCAACTCCTGAGTCTCGGAGGTAAAAGAACTTATTTGTTCCTCAGAGAAGAGATTAGTCGCTTGCGAGCGCAGGAATTCGAGAAGATACTCTAAAAAATTTCGCAAGGATGAATAATCAACAATCGGTCCTGAATTGCCGGGCGAGAGAAAAGAAATTGGTTTAGATGAGGTCGTCAAGGCGTTATTCAGAGCCGCTGTTCTGAAATTCCAGCGGCTTGAAATTCATATCAATTACCATGGAATTTTAACTACTTCAGAGTCCTTACATTCTGCGTCGAGAGGTCTGAGCCATGGGAACCATATTGGAATCGGTTTCAATGACAGACAGGGAGCCTTGAATTCATAAGCCTGGCTGCAACCGGGTAAACAAACTGAAAATGTCCCCAGGCTAACCCACGGAAGCACATGGAATTCGGTCTTGATCAATGTAGGCCATATCGGAAGATCGAAAGGAATGGCAATTGGACCTATGGTTTCTGGAGGGGGTGGCTTATCCGGCAGGCACGGTCGGGGAATTGAATTTCCCGCCAGACAGACTGATGGAATAATAATCAGTAAAGCCATTATAAGGATCAGGATCTTTTTAAGCCCAAACATTTGTCACCCCTAACCGGTTGGCTAAGATTGAGGTTTTTGATCTCTTTGAAAAGACGGTTTTGCTGATAAATACTAACATGCGCCATCCTGAAAAGTCAATTAGCCACATCTGCCTCAAGTCGCCAGAGGATGCGGCTCATGCCTGCCGACCCCGGCGTCCGGCATCCCCGAAAACCAAGCAGGAAGTTATCAACCGCCAAAAAACAGAAGATCGGCGAACATGTCTTTCGCCGATCTCCAGCTAACCCTTTTCAGGTTCTTTTGTCGTTAATTGAATATGACGGATCTGCTATCCGCTTACTGTTTCTTCTCCAGTAAAGACGCATGAGCCGCAGCAAGCCTTGCTATCGGAACACGCGGACCTGAGCATGATACGTAGTTCAGACCTATGGAGTGGCAGAATTTTATGGATGCCGGATGACCACCGTGCTCTCCGCAAATACCGATTTTGAGGTTGGGGTTTGCGGTTCTACCGGCGCTAACCGCCATTTTCATCAGAGTCCCTACTCCGACCGTGTCTAGAGATTCAAACGGGTTGGCAGGAAGCAGTCCAGACTCCTGATAAAAAGGCAGGAACTTGTTCTCTGCATCTTCTCGACTAAACGAGAATGTCGCCTGAGTAAGGTCGTTAGTTCCGAAGGAGAAAAATTCAGCTACTTCCGCCAGGCTCTGGGCAGTCACGCAGGCCCTTACGACTTCTATCATCGAACCAAATTTAAATTTAAGTTTGAGATTGTTTTCAGCCTCTATTTGAGCCTGACACTCATCAACATACTTTTTGACCCACCTGAGTTCCTTGTGTGAACAAACCTGAGGAACCATTATTTCAGGAAATACCTCCACGCCTTCCTTCATACACTCGGCAGTAGCCTCCAGGATGGCCTGTATCTGCATCTGATAGATCTCAGGATAAGTTATTCCCAACCGGACACCTCTATGCCCAAGCATGGGGTTGATTTCCCTCAATGTTCGGACTCTCTGGAGCATTAGTTTTCTTTTAGCCAATGCTTTTTCGACGGTGACTGGATCAAGCGCAGAGAGGTTGAGAGGTAACTGGGAGAGGCCTTCCAGGTAGTGGGAGTGCGCATCCACGTCTACCAGCCTTACTGCGTCTAGTAGATCCTGAGCCGCTTTCTGAATCGAACTCAGCCTTTTGAGTTCATCAAGCTGTTTGATAAGGTCGTTCTCTGTGGGAAGGAATTCATGTATGGGCGGATCAAGGAGACGAATGGTCACGGGATACGGAGCCATTGCCTTGAGAATTGCCTTGAAGTCAGACCTCTGTATGGGAAGCAGCTTGGCAAGAGCCTTCTTTCTGTCTTCAGGCGTTTCGGCCAGGATCATGTCCACCACCTTGGGTAGACGTTCAGCAGCATTGAACATTCGTTCGGTTCTGCACAGACCTATACCTACAGCGCCATAACCTCTCGATTTTTCAGCATCCTCAGGGGTATCCGCATTAGCCATAACTCCGAGGCGGGCAATGTTGTCAGCCCAGCCAAGCAGAGTATTGAGGTGCTCACTAAATTCCGGCTCTATTGTCGGGATTTCACCAAGATAAACATTACCGGTCCCACCATCTATGGTTATAACGTCCCCTTCGTGAATGACCTTGTCACCAACAATGGCGAGCCTCTGTTCGGTCTGTACAACAATTCCTTCGGCTCCTGCCACACACGGTTTTCCCATGCCACGCGCTACCACGGCAGCGTGCGATGTCTTGCCACCACGGCTTGTCAGGATGCCTTGGGAGGCAAAAAAACCATGGATGTCTTCAGGCTTGGTTTCCTCTCTCACCAGTATGACTTTCTCGCCCTGTCTACCTTCAGTTTCTGCCCGATCCGCGTCAAAAATACACCTTCCTGAAGCTGCTCCGGGGGAAGCCGGCAGGCCTGTAGCCAGCGGGGTTGCTTCAAATGTCGGATCCAGTCCCGGATAAAGCAGTTGCTCCAAATGCTCCGGATTGATCCTCAGTAATGATTCTTCTTTGGATAACAATTCCTCCGCCACCATGTCCACTGAAGAACGAACCATGGCCTGGGCGTTCATTTTCCCATTTCTGGTCTGAAGACAGTACAAAATGCCCTTTTCAATCGTGAACTCAAAGTCCTGGACTTCACGGTAATGTTTCTCCAGCTTGTCCCTGAGTTCTTCGAGTTGACGGTAAAGCGATGGCATTTCCTGAGACATTGCCTGAATAGGTTTGGGTGTTCTGATTCCTGCGACGACATCCTCGCCCTGGGCGTTGACCAGGTATTCCCCAAACATAACGTTTTCACCGGTAGCCGGGTCACGCGTAAAACCAACGCCGGTTCCACTGTCATTACCCATGTTACCGAAAACCATGGCCACTATGTTTACAGCCGTGCCATTAGCCATGTCAGTGGTGATGTTAAATTCACGTCTGTAATCAACTGCCCTCTTGCCTGTCCATGAATTGAACACCGCCTGAATGGCAATATTTAGCTGGTCATAAACATCTTCAGGGAAAGGCCTGAAAGTCTGCTCGTAAACGACGTTCAGGAATAGTTCGCTGATTTCCTTGAGATCCTCGGTGGTGAGATCAACATCCGAGATCGCGCCGGTTTTGACCTTTACAGCTTCAAGGGTTTCATCAAAATACTGATCAGGGATACCCATTGCTATTTTGCCAAATAGCTGAATAAAGCGCCTGTAGGCGTCATAGCCGAAGCGCTCGTTGCCCGTCTGGGCGATCAAACCATGGAGTGTGTTTGAATTTAGACCCAGGTTGAGTATCGTATCCATCATGCCCGGCATTGACATCGCTGAACCGGAACGGACCGAAACCAGTAAAGGATTGTCGGGATCACCGAATTTTTTCCCGCTATCAATCTCCAACTGTTTCATGTGTCCAATTACTTCTTCCATCATGCCGGGTGGCAATTCTCCCACTCCAGAATCCAGAAAACTCAAACAGGCTTCCGTAGTAATTACAAAGCCGGGCGGTACTTTAAGACCTATCTGGGTCATTTCGCACAGACCCGCTCCTTTGCCGCCTAAAAGCTTTTTGTTTTTACCGTCGCCCTCTTGAAATGAGTACACGAATTTTTGGCTCATCGGACTCTCCAGTTCCATTTTTAGATAACTGACTTAATTTACCTCAAAAACAGAGGCTTAAAACAAAAATTCCCACCCAAGGCTAATCACCCAGTTATGCGTCAATTTGCGTTTGATTTCATGTGACAGAACTATTTCATACTATCAAATAGTATTTATATATTTCAAATAAAACCTAAACAACTTTCCGATAGTATACTGACTTCAGGTAATACTGATCGTTGTTCATCCAGATCGGAGGTTCCGGCCCTTACGGGTTCAGACTCTATATTTGAACGATATCAATCGGTTAACAACCCTACAAACAGAATCCCCAGGAGCGTCTAACGTTTCATGGATCCTGGCCTCACTGACGGAAAAAGTTCTGATCTTGTATGAGGCAAAAATAGGGCCGCCATGAAATTGTCCATGTATGACGGATCCTCTGATAACTCCACATTTGTCATTGCACGCGCTATTTCACGGGATTTTTCCATCAGTCCCCTGTCAAGGGCTGCCAGCCTGGCCCCCTTGAGCGATGAATTCCCGATGAACATGAACTTCTCTTTCGGTATGTCAGGTAAAAGACCGATGTTCACCGAATGGTCCAGATTGATGAAACTTCCAAATGCTCCCGCTATGATGACCTTGTCCAGATCATCAACCGAAAGTCCAATTTTTTCCAGTAGACAAAGATAGCCCGAAAACATTGCGCCTTTGGCACGAAGTATATTATCGAGATCCACTTCGCTCAATGTTATGTCTTCACCTGCTCCACTCTCTTTTGCCCAGCAAATTACATATTCATAGCCGCTCTTGCCTTTTCGTATTCGATCGGTTTCCAGGTCATGGGCATATTTTCCGTTCTGGTTCAATATGCCTATCAGCAGCATTTGTGAAACAATGTTGATGATGCCTGAGCCACATATTCCAATAGCAGGCTTGCCATCGATTGTTCTTATCATCGGCTCGAGGGTATCCGGATCGATGAGAATGCCTTCAACGGCCCCGGGGGCCGCTCGCATGCCATACTGCAGGCCTCCACCCTCAAAAGCTGGTCCAGCGGAACAGGAGGCTGTCATCAATAGATCCTTGTTGCCCGCGACTATTTCGCCATTTGTGCCAATGTCGATGAACAGGGTCATTTCATCGCTCTGCCACATTCCGTTGGACAGAACCCCGGATACTATGTCGCCCCCCACATATG
>CALDNG010000294.1 GCA_937915285.1 uncultured Desulfomonile sp.
CTATCAAGGAACTCAATGAACTGGTGAATTCCTTAAAGGTTTACGAAACAGGATTCTGTGTTGTCATGTCGGACAAAGGGGCCCTGATTACCAGTCGTGTCCCGGAACGCATCGGCCGGATGACCATTTTTGACATTGTAGAACTGTACAAGCAGCCTAAAGGTCGTGAAGTAGCACAGACAATTCTCTCCCAGGAACAGGGATTTGAGGACATCGGTTCCGCAATGACGGGCGAGGATAGTTTTATCTTCTTTAGTCGCTTCTATCCTCAAGGATGGATAGTCGCAACCATAATGCCCAAACGCGAGATGTTCGCCAAGATCGACTATCTTCACAGCCAGACTGTTGTAATGGCCGCTGCCGGAATCATATTGCTGGTAGTCCTGGCAGTTCTGGTTGCGAGTTCAATCAGCCGTCCGCTCCGAAAGATGGCGTCAGAAACCGTCCGTGTCGGTCACGGAGATCTTGATGTTGATTTAAGCTCCATACGATCCACCGACGAAGTCGGTCAACTCGCCAGGGCTTTTACCGATATGACAAAAGGTCTCAAAGATCGTGAACGCATCAAGGATACCTTTGGGAGATATCTGACTCAGGAGGTCGTGAAACGGCTGCTCGATTCCAAGGAAGGAATCGAGCTGGGAGGCGAGATCAGGCAGATCTCGATGATGATGTCTGATCTGCGCGGATTCACGGCCCTGACATCCAGCATGAACCCAGAGCATGTAATCACATTCCTGAACCGATATCTGGGGACCATGCTTGAAATCATCCTGGATCACCACGGCATCGTGGATGAGATAATCGGCGACGGTATACTGGCCTTCTTCGGGGCCCCGGAGACTTTGGAAAATCATCCCGAGTTGGCGGTAGCCTGTGCGATCAACATGCAGATTGCAATGAACGATATAAATATTCAAAACGAGGCTGATGGATTACCGCATCTGGAAATGGGAATTGCCGTCAACACCGGTGACGTTATAGTGGGTAACATAGGGTCTGAGAGACGCACCAAATACGGAGCTGTAGGATCCCAGGTCAACTTCACGGGGAGGGTGGAATCCTTCACCGTGGGTGGGCAAATTCTTATTAGCGAGGCGACTTATAAGGCGCTTTCTGAAAAACTCGAGATCAGGGACGTCATCCATGTCGAAATGAAGGGTGTGCCGGGCAAGGTCAAGCTCTATGACGTGAAGGGAATTAAGGGAACCCATGAAGCCAAAGCGCCGGATAAAGATGAGACTTTACTGCAGTTGAACGAAGTGGTTACTCTCTCAGTCTTCGGGATGGATCAGAAGATTCTATCTGGGACGGGCAAAACGGCCGTGATGACACACGCTTCAATGATGTCATCCAAAGTGACATTCTCTGAAGAAGTGGCAAAATGGGAAGATATACGGATGCTCTGCAACCCCGAATCGTCTCTGGATTTGGAGGCCGAAATCTATGGGAAGATAATTTCTGTGACACCACTCAAAGACGGTTATGAAGCGCTGGTTCGTTTCACATCCGTTTCAGCAAAAGCCTATAAGATGCTTAGAGAATTGCTGGTTGCCGGTAATAAGACCCAGGCCTCATAGGATTCGCCAAATTTCAGTGACCACAGGAATGACTTAATTCTCAGTGGCCAATAATTTAAAACTGAACCAACTTGTCGAGGTGGCCTTCTCCACTGCCATTAACAAGGACGCATGCCAGGCGTATGTTAGCTCATCATGAGGAAGGGCGATTTCTATGCCAAACCGAAAAATTAATCTCACTATGGATGAGGCCTTTGCTTTATGATCAATGAGTTGTTTCTGACAGATTCAATAGTGATTTCAGAAATGTTAGAGTTTGCTTAGAAGTGGAACTGGAACACGGATCAGTTGGAGATAGCTTGATCTACTAGAAAAGCTTAACCCGAGGCTGGCTCGAGTGCGATAATTAAAATGCGTGCCCTGTTTGATCTTTTGAGAAAACCCAGTGACACGCATTAAAATGACGGCCAGGAATGGGACGTGGACTGTGGCTATTTCCTGACTGCATCCTTGAGAGCTTGAGCAGCGGAAAAAGCCGGAACCTTGCATTCCGGAATCTTGATTTTTTTCTTGGTCTGCGGATTGATCCCCGTCCTTGCCTTGCGTGTGGCTACGGAAAACTTCCCGAATCCTGGAATGGCGATTTGATCCCCCCCGACCAGGATCTCCTGTATTGTCTTGAACATCAGGGCCAGGCTTTCTTCCGCCTGCTTCTTGCTGAGGTTGCCATTCTCCGCGATTTTTGCCACCAATTCCGGTTTGGTCATTCCAACCCCCTTTAGACGTGATGCAAATAGCTGTGTGTAAACGTTAAGCGCAGTAATACGGTATAGGAAGTGGGTTGTCAACAATATGAATGAATGGAATGAAAAAGATGGACCGGTAAGATACACGAGGTCAGGAATGATCGACCATCGGCTGATGTTTGGGGTCGATTTAGACGGACAAGTGTAAAAAATGTGAAATGAAATCAAGAACAATTGGAATTGAAAAAATGCAAGT
>CALDNG010000295.1 GCA_937915285.1 uncultured Desulfomonile sp.
CAGCCCATGACCTTAACACTATTGGCTTTGACGTCACTGTTTTTGAGGCCATGGAAAAACCTGGTGGCATGCTGAGATACGGAATACCCGAATTCAGGCTCCCACACAATGTCCTTGATGAGGAGATAGAAACCATTCTCCGACTGGGGGTCTCACTGAAGCCGGGCGTCAGGATTGGCACAGACGTCGATTTCCAGGATATTATGTCGGACTTCGACGCCACGCTAATAGCGTCAGGATGCTATATCTCAAATGGGCTCGACGTTCCAGGGGAAACTCTGGGTGGCGTCTACCCGGGACTACAGTTGGTCATGGATATTGCATCCGGTAAGCCGGTGAACTTAGGTAAAAAGGTTGTTGTGGTTGGAGCCGGGTTCACTGCGTTCGACTGCGCCCGTTCAGCTCTTCGTCTTGGAGCTGAGGATGTCACAATATTTATTCGCGGGCTTGAAGAAGAGCTTAGAGTCACAGAGGATGAAATTCATGACGCCAAGAAGGAAGGAATCAAGATCAAGGGTTTGAGCCTTACCCAAAGAATAGTAGGAGATGGTAAGGCCGAGGCTGTTGAGTTCCTTCGTGCCCGCCCGGGTGAAGCCGGGCCAAACGGTAGGCGCAAGATTTATCCCATAGAGGGCAGTAACTTCCTTGTTGAGGCGGACTCCTTCATAGTTGCCATAGGTCAGAGTCCTGAGCCGATTTCTGCCCCTGGTGAAAAGAATGGCCGGGGTGTCCTCATAGGGGACAAACAGACTTTCAGGTCATCAGTTCCCAATCTCTATCTTTCGGGCGATTTTCTCACAGGCCCTTCGACTGTAATTGAATGCGTGGCATCGGGCAGGAAAGCGGCCGAGCAGATAGCCCAAGATTTAACCGGCAAGCGTTTCCGGGAGTGGGTTGTCAGGATGGAAGAAGCTGCCATAACTGACCGACTCAGATCCTGGGACTTCATTCCCAGACAAGAGATGCCTTGCGTAACTCCGGTTTCTGACAGATTCCGGAAAAGTAATGTCGAGGTGGAGTTGGGGCTCACCCAGGAAGCCGCATTTGAGGAATCCAAGCGCTGCTACCTTTGCTATCTCCATTATGAAATTGACATATCAAAATGCATATTCTGCAGATACTGCATCGATAACGCTCCACGTGATTGCATAAGGCTTGTTGAGGAAATAAGCCTGAACGACAATGGAGCTGTGGACGGTTATGTCGAGACTACTGACTGGCAAAAGGTCAATGCAGTAGTGATTGACAATTCCAGATGCGTCAGATGTGGCGAATGCGTTCGTGTTTGTCCGGTTGACTGTATTTCCGTGACAAAAGTCGAACTCGTTGAGAGTAACCTTCTAGCCGGGAGGCAATAATGTCAGCCGAGCGCTTTGTAATAATAGGTAACGGCCCTGCAGCCAATGAGGCGGCAAAAGTTCTTCTGGACCAGTCACCGGGATCGAGAATCACCATATTTGGAAAGGAACCGGCTCGCTACTATAAACCCCATCTCTTACCGGATTTAATTGCCGGCCGAATAGGTAGCGATAAAATATATGCAATTACGGATACATTTTCCACCGACAGGGCAATCCAGGTCAGGCTCGGCCAGAAAGTAGCCCACGTGGATTTCAACAAACGTCATATCATACTGGAACATAAGGAAATTGTGTCGTTTGACGGACTAATCATAGCCACCGGAGGACGCCCCAGAATTCCTGAGACCCTTGAAGCGTTTCAGGATATTTTACTGACACTGAAAACGACTTTGGACGCCCAGCTCTGGATTGAAAAACTCGCCAGGGTCGAATCGGCGCTGATCATAGGTGGTGATCTGACTTCCCTGAGTCTCACCAGGGCTCTTATAAGCCTCGGGAAGAGGGTTTCATTCATCATCAACGAGGATTCTTTCTGGCCGCTCCCCTTCAATGAAAAGCTTCACACCGAGATTCATTCACGGTTGTGCGATAAGGGAGTAAATGTCGTATCTTCCCGAAAAATCAAACGACTGGCTCAACTCTCCGAGGACCTGATTGAAGTCGAGACTGAATGCGAAAAATTCCAGGTTGGAGTCGTGGGAGCATTTTTTGGGCTGGTTCCGGACATAAGTTTCCTGGCCAGATCAGGTCTCGACCTGGACCGGGGAATTCTAGTGGATGAAAACCTCCGGACCAGATTCGCAAACGTCTATGCAGCCGGTGATTGCGCCCAGGTTTATAACCCTCTAATCAGGGATTATTGGGTTTCAATTGGTTATGACAACGCCCGTACCCTCGGAAGAATTGCAGCTCTAAACTTGCTAGGCGGAATGATCACCGCTCAAACTGCTCCGGAGAGTATTTTCAGTTTGAACGGAGTGCGGGTAAATACTTCCTGGTGGATGGAGTTTTAAAATGCCCAAGGTAGATATTACTGTTGAAGTATGTGGTATGGCAGGGGACGGGACTATTGCCGCTGGCGGAATGATAAATGAGGCAATGTCACTTGGTGGCTACTTCGTCCTTGGGTTTGATTCCTACCCGGCTGAGATCAGGGGATTTGGAAGATGTGTGACCCATTCCAGAATAGGATCCCAGGAAATCGGCGCTCTCCAGGATAAGACTCACATACTGATTTCTCTTAATGACGAACATTCAAGGTCAAGGGCCCCCTTCTTGAGGGAGGATGGATTGGTTTTTTTTGACTCAAGCCCCTCAGCCTATGTTCCGGAGGATAAATCACTAGTTGCTGTTTTAAATCCAGGCGCCAGCATCTACGGCATACCTTTTTCGGAGGTTGCCACCCAGGCCTCTGGTTCTCCACGCGGTAGGAACCTGGCCGCCCTCGGCTGTTTCGCGGCCGTGTGTGGTATTGAGCCGGAACTGTTCAGAAGAGTCATCACCGGCAAGTTCGAGTCCAAAGGACCTAAGATACTGGATATGAACCTGAGAAGCTTTGATGCGGGCATAGCATATGCTGAGAAACATTTTCCCGACAGGTTCGTCAACCTGTTCGGCGGATTTGAAGAAGAATCGGGTGGCGCCAGGGTCATGTTGTCCGGGAACTATGCCATTGGCAAAGGAGCTGTAGACGCAGGCCTAAAACTGTATTTCGGATACCCGATAACGCCAGCGACCCCGATCATGGAGTATCTTGCAAAGGCGCTGCCTCCAAAAGGTGGGAAAGTTGTCCAGATGGAGGACGAAATTGCATCCATAGGCGCTGTTTTGGGAGCCTCATACGCCGGCGCCAGGTCAATGACAGCTACTTCAGGACCCGGTTTTGCGCTCATGACAGAGTTGATCACTCACGGAGTGATGGCCGAGATACCGGCCGTGGTGCTTGACGCTCAAAGAGGCGGACCATCCACCGGATTGCCGACAAAAACAGAGCAGTCCGATCTTCAGGCGGCTGTCTTCGGTGGACCGGGAGACTCCGCAAGGATCGTAATTGCTCCCACCAATGTTTCAGAATGTTATGAGTTTACGGTCAAGAGCTTTCAGCTTGCCGAAAAGTATCAGACGCCCGTTATAATCCTGACAGATTTCTTTCTGGATAACCGGGTGGAGAATGTTCCACCACCAAAGGCGTCCGATGACGAAATACGAAACGCCAACCTGTTTCCTGACGACTCAGTAAAGGGAACTTACAGAAGATACGAGGATACGGAAGACGGAATCTCACCCCGGGCCCTGCCAGGAATGCAGGGATTCAACCATGTCGCAACAGGTTTGGAGCACTCTGAAAAAGGCTCCCCCGATTATTCCCCCGAAAACCATCAGAAAATGTCTGCAAAAAGGCACAGGAAGATTCAATCCGCGCTAAAGGACCTTTATGAACCCGAAGCTTTCTTTGCAGACTCTGAGATTGACGTTGGCGTGATTGGATGGGGTTCAACTTTTGGATCGGTCCTTGAAGCATCCAGGGAAGCACGCGAAAAAGGGCTCAAAGTAGCCGCATTAAAGATTACATCCATATATCCTTATCATCAGGATCAAATCA
>CALDNG010000296.1 GCA_937915285.1 uncultured Desulfomonile sp.
ATCGCAGGTCGGCGGGAACGTAATTTCCGGCCTCGAGTATGACCAGGTCACCCGGAACCAGTTCGGAACTCGGGATCACCACACGAGTCCCACCACGAACCACCGTGGCATTGGGGGCAGCCATCTTCTTCAGAGCCGCCAGCGCCTCTTCAGCCTTGGATTCCTGCACAACCCCAATGATGGCGTTAAGTAAAACAATCGCCATGATCACAATCGCTTCAATGTAATCCCCAAGCAATGCCGAGATCACGCTGGCGACAATCAACATAATGACCAGAAAACTCTGAAACTGCTCCAGCAGCAACTTCCAGAAGGGTGGCCGTGGAGCCTCTCGCAATTCGTTTGGCCCTAGTTCCGAAAGCCTTTGTTTGGCCATCTCGGGACTCAACCCCAACACCAGGTGGGCCGATAGCCTGTCAGCTACGGCTTGGGCCGAATGACTGTGCCAGGCTTCCTTAGTTAAAAGTGGATGATTACGGGTTTGTTGTTCAGCCATTTGAAAGTCCTCTTAATTAGCAACGTGCGCTTTAGTCAATTGACTTTAAACTACCATTTATTCCCAATTAGTTCACTCTTTTCGGGTGACAGGACGTTATATCCAAATTCATTTGGATGAAACCATGCTTGAATATTCATCGGTCAAAGATCAACTGTAAGTAATAAATACCGAAGCTGTAATACTATGAACAATGTAAGTTTGAGTCAACAATTATTCACCCTCCTGAACTATCTTGTCCATTAAAAAATCATGACGCCACTATAGTCTATCCATTTACTCCGGACAAAACCGCCTCTGGATTCCTCCCAAGTTACCAGAGCTGTGACCATCGGCTTCGAAATGACAAACTCGCTAGTTTTATGTCCAGGATTGTCCTTCGTCGGGAACCCAGGCGTCATTGTGTTGCTCGGCCATTTGAGCCGTTCCGAGAGCAGCCTGAAAAATTGATATTGGCAAATGTGATCTTTTCTAGGACGATTCTGGGTTTTGATATAAGGTTATTGAAACTACTACTGGTAACATTGCGGAAATTGTCCCTGGATTGCGTAGGTTGAAGGTCATTGTGGTTTGTGTATGGAGGCCGAATGAGCAAGGTCGCCCATTGCAGAGTAATCGAAAAGATATCGGATAGTGATACCTCATCCGTTTTTCGCGGCGTCCGGGTTGCGGATGACATGCCTGTAATACTCAAAGTTCAGCGAATACAATTTCCCTCTGCAAAAAAGATATATGGCCTCAAATACGAATATGAAGTCATCAGGAGTCTTGAAGGTTGTCCCGGGGTTATTAAGGCATATGGATTGGAGAGATTTGAGAACAGCCATGCGCTGATCCTGGAAGATTTCGGAGGAAATTCCTTAACCAGATTGTTATATGAAACAGAGTTGACATTCGAGGAAAGACTCTCTCTAGCCATGGATCTGACATGCTGTATAAGTCAGATCCATTCCGCCGGGATAATCCATGGAAAGCTTGAGCCCGCAAACATAATAGTTAATAGTCATACCAATGAGATAAAAATCGTTGATTTCAGTACAGCATCGAAAGCCATATACGGCGAAAACCCATTTAGGCTTTCCAGCCTTTTGGAGGGGGCCATTTCCTACATGTCCCCGGAACAGACCGGAAGGCTAAATCTTGGCGTGGATTACAGGAGCGACTATTATTCCTTGGGGGTCATCCTTTATCAAATATTCACGGGCAGGCTGCCATTCGAATCAGATGATCCTCTTGAACTGGTTCATTGCCATATCGCCATTAAGCCTGTCCCGCCTTCAACAGTAATCGTCAAAATACCTGAACCCGTCTCAGAAATAATTCTCAAATTGATGGAAAAAAATCCTGACAGCCGTTATCAGAGCGCCCCAGGCATTTTGTTCGATCTGGAATTCTGTCGTGATCAGCTTTTGTCCCGTGGCGAGGTCGTTTCGTTCAGGATAGGCTCCAGGGATGTGCCGGAAAAACTGGCAATTTCTTCGCGCATCTACGGAAGACGGGATGAGACTGCTCAAATCCTTGCCGCTTTTGATCGAAGCCGCGCAGGAAGCAAGGAACTGATCATCGTGTCCGGAAGGGCAGGGGTGGGAAAGACGTCTCTTGTAGACGGATCAAAGGGGATCATCAGGAGCCGTCATGGATATTTTGTTTCCGGCAAGTTAGATCGGAAGAGCACACGTCTGAACTCCAGTCACGAGTGGAT
>CALDNG010000297.1 GCA_937915285.1 uncultured Desulfomonile sp.
TACCCCGGTCCCTGTTAGGTCGCCTTGATCAATTCCTCTTATGCTTCCCATTCTTCGATCACAGCCCGAGAACCAGGCGCCCAGTAGCGAAACTTTGGCCGGGCCAGCAAGAGCTCCGGCTTCGAGCGCAGTGCCGTAATGTGTTGTGTATCGTGGCGCCACGTCCAGGTTTGTAAGATAACTGTTAGCTATGGTGTTGTTGGCTGAGCGTTTTTCAATCCTGTTATACCAGTCGAACTCATAGTTCATGAAGAATCGGCCGTTGTTATACTTGGCGTAGGCTATGCCATAGTAATCAGATCGGTCCCAGGCGGGAGTGTCAATCGCCTTGTTTTGCGCCAGAGATCCCTCTGGACCGTAATGAGACTTTGAAAACATTACCAGAGCGCCTACATCCAGAGGACCTTGCCTGTAAGTGAGGGTAGGCCCGAAGTCATATACCCGCATGGCGTTGACGTCAGCGACCCTGTTGAAATAGTAGTGCACTGCAGGATCACGATAACTGTCGTCGAAAGGGATTCTGCGTGCCGAATAAACCGACCACCCGAAACGGAATGGCCCTGAAAATCCGAACAGGCTGAGAGCTTCTGATGACTGGTTATCAGCGCCATCGGCCATCAGGCCCATCCCAAAACTGGCCGGACGCTTGCCTAAAGCTATTTCACCCCAGGGTAGCTGGGCGGTAAGCCAGAGTGTCCTCCAGTAACCGGGAGAGAAGGATCGCTGAACACCGTCGTACATCATTGAGGGGTAACCGTATGAAACCAGGTCGCCTGTAGCTCCTGTGTTGGGAGTCAGATAATTCCATGCGGCAAGGTAATAATTACCCCGGACACGAATGGCCTCATTGATTCTGACCTGCATGTTTGTGCTCATGTAGATCACGTTGTAAGCGGCGTCTGAACCCGATGTCATCTCAACGGCGTCGCTCACGTTTCCAAACCTGGGACCAAACCAGCCGTTCAGGCTTGCGTACTGGCCGGTGGCGGAGTTATCCACATCATATTTCCCGAAAAAGCCGTTTGAGCCTAATTGGCCGGCCTTTGTGTACTGCCAGGTGAAAATACCATCCATGGAGAATTCCCATGCGTTAGCTCCCGGAGCCATCACGCAGAGTAAAAGGCCGATAACCGGCGCCAGCCTGAGCAATTTATGTTTCATGTAACCTTCCTCCTTAATTCGAACAAAAACTGGACGAACACATTTTCGCCCAACGGTTAATGAACTGACGTCCAACTGACGAATGAGTACCGAGGTCGGCCCTCAGGACGGCAGTTGAATCAGAACGATTTCAGGTTTTCCTGTTTTGTCCTATCCTGCCGCCTTCCGAGCAAGGCGTCAAGCGCCGATTTTGTCGTTTTATCTGAGGTTCGTACAAGTTTGTAACATTTGGTTAGGGTAGCTAACTGAGATGGGCTAACAGTAGTAGCGCTAACACATCAGGCAAAAAATCTTTCCCGGGCGCGCGTAGTCTTCAAGTTGGCCCTTCAGTGCGCCGGGGTATTGTCCCCCGGTTCAGAATGGTATTACGCAGGGGTGACGCCCCAAAAGCCGTTGACAGTATTCCTTGATGGTTTATGATAGTTTTAAGAACCACGGGGGGCCAATACGAAATGAACACACTTAAAATATTCAACGATCTGAAACAGACCATGGAACCGGCGGCGGCTCAGAGAATAGCCGAGATAATTAACTCGGTCTACGAGGAGCTGACGAACACGGTTACCAAGACTGAATTCAATGAATTAAAGGAAATAGTCAGGGAACTTGCTGAGGCCCAAAAAAGAACCGAAGCCTCGCTGCAAGACCTGTCTCATAATGTGGCCGATCTCTCCAAGAACATGTCACGTCTTGAAAAACAGGTTCAGGAACTTTGCCGTGAAATTAAGTTTTTCAAGCTTGACTAAAAACGGATGAAAGAACAGCTAGGTGGCATTTCCCATACTATCGGTTACGGGTTGGAGGACAAATCATATCTCGCGCTTCCGGCTCTGCTCTCCAGAGACCACTCAATCGTCGTCAAGGACAGACTGAAAAGGGGTTTTCTGGAAATGGGCCCCAACAGGTTCGTTGAGATCAATATTTGGGGAAAAGCAGAGAAAGACGGCAAACCTGTTGAAATTATCGGAGAGGCCAAAACTCAGTTGAAAAAGAAGGATGTAGACAATTTCCTCGAGACTTTCAATTCCATAAAAACTCACATTGGAGACCCAATCGTTCCGGTTTTCGTAACGTATCAGACTTCTCCAAATGTGGAGCGCTATGTTCGCGACAAGGGTCTAATACTCTACTTCAGTTATGATCTACAGTAACCATGGACACCAAAGCGGCGGAGGCACTTAACCCGCCACTCCCCGATGGACCATGGTAGCGGGCCAACTTTCTATACTTTGTTGACAGAGACTCCAGATCGTTTATGATCAGGTGGACTATCCCCTCTAGTACGTGCGCTCGCGCGATAAAATCCCCCAGGAGGATATAATGGAATCCTGCGATCCATGGATACCATTTCAGGATATTGAGAATGATCTTTGGAGAGAGGCTAAGCGATTCAAAGCCTCCTCGAATGGACCTGTGATCGGTCATTTGCTGCCGGATGTGCCCGAGGAGATAATCCACGCAGCAGGGGCATTCCCGTTAGCCATAGAAGGCGCATCCAGCCAGGTAGCGCTTTCTCCCGCTCATATCCCCGGATATACCTGTTCGC
>CALDNG010000298.1 GCA_937915285.1 uncultured Desulfomonile sp.
ATAAAGGAATGTAATTCAGCTTTGACAGTGATTCCAGCAATTCAGCCGATATAACAGAGTCATCCCTTTGGTCGCAGCATGACAGAGCATCTCGTAGCGCCTTTTCCAAGCCCACTACTCCGACTTCGTAATCCTCAATCCGTATTCGGGTAACTTCCAGGTCGCCCAAAGTAATCTCCCAAAAATTTTTCCAGACCGGCCAACCTCTAATTTATATAATCCCATCCAAGCATGTTCAAGTCTTCCGGGGGCATTGAAGACAGGTGGTTCCTGTCTGGCCTGGCCAGTATGTCGAGAATGTCCGAAAGACCTGCCATAGCTGCGATGGTGGAGGCGGTCCGGCCGCTTTTGTCTCTCAAATTCTGATCCGCCCCAGCGTCCAGAAGCATTTCGACCACGTAAGGTTGACGTGCCATCACTGCTGCTATCAAAGCGGTCTCATTATTTTTGTCACGAGCGTTCACATCTGCCCCGTTGAGGAGCAGAATCCCGGTAGATTCGAGATCGCCCCTGCGCGCGGCAATGATTAGAGGGGTCTCAGTAGTTCTGCCTCGCTCATTCACGCCTGCGCCGTTATCCAGCAAAGTCCGGGCAAGCATGTGATTACCCGATTTTACAGATCTAATCAATGGGGTGTCGCCGTTTCGGTCGCGGGCGTTTACATCCTTTGCGCCCCGAACAATGTCTTCGAACCCCAATGATGAACTGTGAAAAATCTCCCTGGATATTCTTTCAATCTGGCATGCGGCAAGGGGATAAGCACAGGACACGTAAATACCGGCAAAAACAACAGACACTATAAAGGCTATTTTCATTAAGTGTTTCAATTTATTGACTCCTAAAAACATAACAGGTTTTATCCCTGTTTAAAAAATTACTTTACTTAAAGTAACCTCCGACCAATTTTTGTTCCTAAAATTAATTACCAGTAAAACAACGAAACCTTGCGACGGACTCAAATTTTTTAATTTCCAGCTATGCGACGGAATGATTCCAGAATTTCCGGGGCCCATTTCATTTTGCCGATTCCTTGTCTTTTTTGCGGTGATTTACAGCGAATCTGGCGCCGGGTGAGTTGTCAATTGCTAAATTTTGGCTAACCAAGGGCAAGCGCGCTCACAGAATTTACGGCTCTTTTCATATAGTTGGGCCATTTCCTCACGTAGCGGTCACTTTTTTGTTTTGATACTCGACTGATAGACTTTCAATACTCACTTCGTGAACCGCGTCATGTTGTTTCATGCAGTTTCAAATTGAATAGTATTTTGCTATGACAAAATTCATTTTGGAAACATCATCATAATGATCATGAGTTGAGCATTTTTAATGATAGATTTTTGATCAAGTTTATTTTATAACGTTAATGTAGATTACCTGATCAAAAAGATCAGGCTCAGCAGTGAATTCATACTATAATAGTTATATTTATATTTTACTATGTTGCCTAAAATACTCCCCATAGAATCTATTCTTTTGATCAAGTTTATTTTAGATTAGACAAAAAAGTTCTTGACTTGGTTACTCAAGGACAATATTTTAGTAAGAATGATAGTCCTTGGCTGCCTCTATTGGTCATTACTTGCGTTTGATGCTTAATTGAACTGACCAAAACAATTGTGGTTAGCGTATCCACGGCATTTATCCCGTTTGTCCTGTGAATAGGCCATCCACCCTCCGGGGATAAAACAAATACCATTTCCGCATGAAAGAGAGGATTCATGGAAAACAACGTCAGTCACGCGCTGCTTTTTTTGGAAGAAGAGATTCAGTACATTTGTTTGGCATTTATGGCCACGATGTATGCGATCAAAATAGTTACTCTGCTCAAGAAGCCTGTTCCACCAGAGAAAGCCGAGTTAAAGGGTGACAGGGTGGCAGGAGCTTTCGAATCCTTGTTGAACGTTCTCAGGCCGTGGTCTATGGAAAGCTCCAGGAAGAACATGTTCATGTATTGGGAGTTCATGATATTCCACGTGGCAGTGGCATTGACGATTGGCGCGACTTTTCTGATCCCGTTGGCGCCCTGGTTGATGACCCCGACGGTTACCGTAATATTCATGATCTTCATGGCTCTGGCGTTTCTCATCGGACTTCGCAGGATACACCGCAGACTCACAGTTCCTGAGATCAGGATCATTTCCTCGCCTGACGATTACTTTGCCATCATTCTTATGACAGTGTTTTTTGCAACCGGCTTTATCGCTCTGTATTTCTGGCTATACAAGATGCCGGAAACAGCATGGATGTGGATTTTCTTCCTAATGACGACTTTCTTCCTCCTCTACGTCCCGTTCAGCAAGATTTCACATTACATACTTTATCCGTTTGGTCGTGTTAATTTCGGCAGGACTTTCGGTGGTAGAGGCGTCATCAACAAGAAAGTCAAGGACAAAACCTGGGATCCAACTTTGTAGTTACTTTTCAAGCAGATATACAACGGAGGCCTTAAATGTCGGATAAAGTTGAAAAATTGGGCGCAGAGAAAGAACGCCAATGGCCCACTAAAACTGAATTTACTCCAGAGATGCTGGCGGAAATGGAAGAGTTGCTTCCCAGCAAGCTGAACCGTGTCGTGGCAGCTTCTCTATCAGGTTGCATTCATTGCGGGATGTGTAGTGACGCATGTCATTACAGCGTTTCCATACCTGAGGATAAGACCCTGGTTCCGGCCTACAAAGCAGATAGGTTCAGAAAATGGTACAAGAGCCGCTATGATTGGATGGCCAAGGTTTTTCCGAAATTTGTGGGCGCCCAACCGCTTACAAAGGAGCTTGCGGAAGAAATGTACGACAAGCTTTGGGGCGGTTGTACAATGTGTCGAAGATGTACCATTAATTGTCCGATGGGAGTGGACTATGGAATGATGGTGAGAGCGGCCCGAAGCATGATGCAGCAGGTCGGGCGCATTCCCCAGCATCTTCAGGACACGGTTGATACCCACTACAATGCTGGCAACAATATGGCAGTTCCTCAGGATGAGATGATAGAAACAATTGAGTGGATAGAAGAGGAACTTCAGGACGAGGAAGGCTGCGAGAATTTCAAGATACCTGTTGACAAGAAAGGCGCCAAGTACTTTCTGACGCTCAACCCGAGAGAGCCCAAATATTATCCTCTGACAATTCAGGCGACAGCGAAGGTGCTCAATGCTGCCGGAGTTGATTTCACAATATCGTCAAGGTATTGGGACCTGACTAATTATGCGCTGTTCAATGGTAATGATCCTGACGCCAAGCTTTTCTCGATGTGGCAGGTGGAAGATGTCAAGAGGCTTGGGTGCGAGTACTTGCTTGCCGGTGAATGCGGTCATGGATACAGGGCCCTTCGATGGGAGCTTCCTAACTGGGTTGGAGGGGTTCCTTTCAAGATCACCAGTGTTCTAGAGCTGTTTGCCAAGCTCATTCAGGAGAAGCGTATCAAACTGGATCCGTCTGTATGGGATGGCCACAGGTTCACCTATCATGATTCATGCAACATAGCCAGATCCGGTGGTATATGGGAAGAGCCCCGCATAGTCATCAGGGCTGCGGCAAATGATTTTGTTGAAATGGAACACCATGGACCGGAGAGCTTCTGCTGTGGAGGTGGCGGAGGGGCGTTGGCTATGCCCGAATTCACTCCTCGCAGAATGGCAGCGGCCAAGATCAAGGCAGATGAGATTCGGGCCACTGGAGCCAATGTGTGTCTGCAGTCGTGTCATAACTGTACTGACCAACTCAAGGAACTGATCGAACATTATCACATAGACGCTAAGGTTATGAACTTGGCCGAACTTTTGTCGCCGGCTCTGGTGCTTGACTGAAAGCTTGGTGAGTAGGGCTTGTGTTGATCTGGTATTTTATGACTTCCGGTTTGATGTTAAAATTCAACATGAATCATGATTTGGTTGTTTTTAAGTCAAGTTTACATGATAATGGGGCTGGAAGTTAACCAGTCCGCATATTCATTCCGGAAGAGGTTGACTTTTATCTCGGAAAGAAAACCTTGAGGATCAACCACAGGCCCTCGAATCATGAAATCAAGCATCATTTTGAGAAGAGCCAAGGAGGTATTTAATGGCCAAGAAAATTCTAGTGATAGATGACGAACCGGATATGGTCACTTTTTTGACTACTCTACTGGAAGACAATGGCTATGAGACCGTAGTAGCGACTGACGGAGACGAAGGTTTGTCGCAATTAAAGGCAGAAAAGCCGGATTTGGTCAGCCTCGATCTTTTAATGCCGAATAAAACTGGCATCAAAATGTTCAGAGAGCTACGCAGGGACCCTGAACTTGCCAATACGCCGGTTGTCATGGTGACTGGTTTTGGAACGGACGACACCCCCAACATGGATTTCAAGAAATGGATCCATGAGCGGTCTATAAAGCCCCCTGAGGCCTATATAGAAAAGCCGGTTGATAAAGACGCCTTATTGAACGCCATCAAAAAAATTCTGGGCTAGATTTGAAAAACGGGCCGTGGTCGTCTGAAAATATTGCTGCGGCTCGTTTCATCAAATCCCTCAGACAATGGTTGGCAGTAAACTTGTTTTTTGAGCTGAACTTGGCGTCTTTGAGAAAAAGCTGATAACTGGAATCTGATTCAGACTCCGTAGATTTTGACTGATCTCATCAGAATTGCCATCATGTTCAAAAACGCCATTAACTGGTTCAACAAGTTTACACACAGTCTGAGTTTCAAGCTCAGTTTTTATGCTGGGCTGGTAATGTTTCTCGCCATAATCGTTTTTTCATACCAATCCATATCATCCCAGGAAAACAATCTTATAAGCAAGATGATTCAGGAATCCCTGAAGGATTCTGAAGTGGTCAAGGCCGCTATCTGGAACGGCATGATGACCAAGGATCGCGAAGTGATTCGTCAGATAGTCAAAGCTATAGGAGAGCAGGAAAGATTCAAGGAAATAAGTATTTATGACAACAAGGGAGAACTTCATTACTCGACCAAGCCTATTACGACCACAACTCAGAACGATTTTGCCTCGGAACCCTTAATGAAGGATTTGCGGACTGACACACGACTTCGTCACCGCCTGTCACACGATGGTAATTCCATAATAGTCGTCAACCCGTTGGTGAATACTTCGAGTTGCTCGACCGCCGGATGTCATGCAAGCCCGGAAGTTGAAAAGACGCTAGGGGCGCTTCGGGTTAAATTGGGTCTGGAAAGCCTGCACCAGGAGGTTTCCAGGAACACAAGACATACAATCATTTTTGCTGTATCACTATTTCTTCTAATTTCAACTGCTTCGGGTTTGGGTGTCCTGCTTTTTATAAATCCAAAAATAAGGCAACTCCAGGAAAAGGCGGCCAAAATGGCCAGGGGTGAATACAATCCCCTGGGCAAAGATGGGGGCTCTGATGAGATGGCAGAGCTTATGAGATCTTTCGATCGGATGAGCTTGCAGATCAACCAAAGGACCATGGAGCTAGACGCAAGTCGTAAATTGTATAAATCGCTGTTCGACGAAGTCCCCTGCTACCTGACTGTGGTCGATAGAGATTTCAAGATCGTCCGAGCAAACAGGGCGTTCGTTAATGAATTTGGAAATCAGGTGGGTAAAAACTGTTTTCAGGGATACAAAAACCGGTCTGAACGCTGCGAGAACTGTTCGGTGGCAAAAACTTTTGAGGATGGCGCCGTTCATCAGTCGGAAGAAATTTGGCGACTTCACAGAAGAGACTGCTATGTGATGGTGAAAACATCTCCCATATTTGACGACCGAGGCAGGGTTGTTGAAGTTCTCGAGATGGCAGTTGATGTAACCTTGCTGAAGAGGCTGCAATTCAGGCTGGAACGCAAGCAGCACGAATTTAAACGTCTATTTTCGAATGTTCCCTGCTACTTGACGGTCGTAGACCGGGAATTCAATATCGTTACTTCCAATCATCTGTTTGAGCGCGATTTTGGTCACAGCATCGGTCAAAAATGTTACGCAGTTTACAAGAATTCGGGACATCAGTGTGACAACTGCCCGGTGGAAAAAACCTTCAGGGACGGCACAACCCACTATTCGGAGGAAATTTGGCGTCGAAATGGCGAAGAGACTTATATAGTCGTTTATACCGCGCCCGTCCATGATGATGAAGGCAATATAGTATCCGTCATGGAAATGAGCACCAACATTACGGAAGTAAAACGTCTGCAGGGCGAGCTTGTAATATTGGGTGAAACGATAGCCGGTATGTCCCATACCATAAAAAACATTCTATCTGGCCTGCAGGGTGGAGTGTATGTGCTGGACTCCGGGTTGACTCGGGGCAAAGAAGACAAGATTCGGGCCGGTTGGTCAATGGTGAAGAATAATGTTGAGAAAATATCTGATCTTGTAAAGGGCATACTTTACGCTTCAAAGGAACGAATCCCTGAATACCGGGAATATTCTCCGATCCAGTTGCTGTCCGAAGTTTGTGACCTATACGAGGTTAAGGCGCGAAATCAGGGAATCGAATTGGTTAGGAACTTTTCCGATGATGTTAAACCATGTTTGATAGACCCAGCAGGGATTCACAGCGCCGTCTCTAATCTGATCTCAAATGCGTTATACGCATGCAATAATCTCAACCAGGAAATATCCCATACGGTTACCGTCTCTTGCCGAGCCAATGGGCAAAATCTGGTCATTGAGGTGAGTGATGACGGAGAGGGAATGCCTGAGGAAGTAAGGGAGAATCTTTTTAAGAAGTTTTATTCCACAAAGGGTTCAAAGGGAACGGGGCTTGGCCTGGTTATAACCCGCAAAGTGGTTCACGAACATGGGGGAAGTATACGGGTGGAATCCGAACTGGGTGTTGGAACCACATTCATAATCGAGATTCCGATGAATTTTGAAGAGCCAAAACCTGTATTTCAGGAGGCTTCCTAGTTTTGAAAAGTTACAGACTCTCGAAATATTTTAGGAGGACAACATGAATGGTGTAGGACTTTGCGCAACTTTTTCCAGACAGGGAGATTGGGCCTTTGATTATGCTCTGTCACTGGCTAGATCCCATAAAACAAGACTCAACGTTTTCCAGTTCCTTGAGTCTCCGTATACCTTGCGACGTGATGTTGTTTTTGTTGATGCGGCAAAAACCAAAACGGCTCCAGTCACTCCGGATCTGATTGCCGAGAAGGACAAGGAACTTCGGATGGGTTTTGACGATCGTCTTGGAGATTATACCGACGTCGGTTTCAGGCTCTGTGAAGGGGTTAATGAGGTAGAGTTGAGGAAATGTTTCCGCAGGGGCGATTATGAAATCCTGGTGATCGGTTACATGGAAAAAGGCGCCACTTTCGGAGGAACGACGAGTATTGAAGATTTTTGCCACAAATTTCATGGGCCGGTGGTGCTGGTAGGACCTGAATCTCCGTCAACCTTTTACTTGAACAAACTGGCGGTTGACAGGATTTCAGAGCTTAATATTCCTGAAGGTAAATGGCATGCGCTAAATGGCGCTGAATAATAGTTCCGTTTTTTTAGGGACTTACAATTGATTTGAAGGTCATTCAACGAAAAAACCTGGTTCTGGAGTTCTATATCCAGAACCAGGCTTATATGGTTTCCAAATGTCATGTCTGTTCTATTCAGGAGCTTAAACTGTGAAATTTTCTAACGCCGATGAGTTTGAATTGCATGTTCACAAATGCTTTAAACGAATGTTCGAACTTCTTATGCAGATGGATAAGGTGGTAAAAGAGGAGGCGGAAAGGGAAGAATCAGTTGGTAATTATGGAAAGATGTCGGACATGAGGGACTGGATGGAAGAAGTGATTCTTCACTGCCATCTTGCCTGGCAATATCACCGATTGTCCAAAGGGTCGAGCAATGTTAACACGTGGGATCACATTGAGAATTCCAAAAGTGGTGAAACTGACTCTTAAGCCTCCCTCCTAAAAATTCCTGGACATTTTTTTAAGCAAGTCGGGTTGAAATCCTTTTGAGTTTGAGTGTCGGAAGATGTAATCTTGATCATTCCATCCTCTGATACGGAGATTCTATGTCCTTAAAATCTTCACCGGTAGATCTAAGACATAGCTCAAGAGTGGCTATTGGGGATTCAACACTTGGCGCTGCGCTAAAATCGGCAACAGACCTGTTTACTCTAAAAAGGGAAGAGGGACTTTCCTCGGTTCCCAGAGAGCAATGGCGGCAGGAAGCGTCAAGAATTCGTGACTATGTCTTAGCCAATCTTGAGGATTTGGTGGATGAATTTTCCGCTAACGCCACCATGGCCGGGGCCGTGGTTCATCGTGCCAAGGACGCCTCAGAGGCCGGACAGACGATCCTAAACCTCCTCAAGGATAACAAGGTAAAAAAGATTGTTAAGGCCAAGTCGATGGTTTCAGAAGAAATTCACCTGAACCACCTTCTTGAAAGCCATAACATAGAGGTAGTCGAAACCGATTTAGGGGAATACATCGTCCAGATAGCCGGTGAGACTCCATCGCACATTCTTGCTCCTGCCATACACAAGAACCGACGTCAGGTCGGCCGGCTCTTTCGCGAAAAACTCGGAGTAGAATACTCCGAAGATCCCCAAGTACTTACAAAGATCGCTCGTCAGGCGCTTCGTGAAGACTTTCTGACAGCAGGCGCCGGGTTTTCAGGAGCCAATTTTGCCGTTTCCAGTTCTGGTAGTCTGGCAATTTTTACGAATGAAGGAAACGGACGAATGTGCACTGCCGTACCCCCTATACATATCGCCTTACTCACCATAGAAAAGATGCTGCCGTCATTTAAGGAGTTAGCGTTCTTTTCGCGGCTACTAACACGATTTGCCACTGGTCAAACGCTGTCTTCCTACATGTCAATGATAACAGGCACGAGGAGAGACGGTGACTTCACAGGGGCAAAAAAGCTTCACATAGTCCTGCTTGACAATGGGCGTACGGAAATCGTCAAAGGGCCCTTCAAGGATATCCTTAAATGCATAAGATGCAGCGCATGTGTGAATGTTTGTCCGGTTTACCGCAAAATTGGAGGACATGCGTACGATACTACTTACTCGGGGCCCATGGGAATAGTACTCACTAATCTTCTGTATGGCCTTGAGAGGGCCCACACCCTGCTTGACGCTTCGACACTATGTGGGGCTTGTGTAGATGTCTGCCCGGTGAAAGTCCCTCTTGTAGAAATGATTGGTATGTTGCGCGAAAAGCGTGTCAATTCAGGAGTGGCGCCTTTGAGTGAAGGTGTGTTCATGACACTATTCGGGCTTGCTTCACAAAATCACGTCCTGTTTTCTGCAGGACAAAGATTTTTGCGCCGTTCCTGGCCAATGATACGGAACATTCTAAAAGATCTTCGTCCTGATAGACTCCCGAGAGTTTCTGGTAAAACATTCAGGGAATATTGATCATGATTTAGCAGGTATCTTTTTAATAAACATTTTTCAGTAATTTCATTACCGGTGTTGTAATGGGAGAAGGAGTTGAACATGGATATCAACGAACCGTCAATAACCAGAGAACAAATACTGGTTTTGGATGATCCGAGCTTCAATTCTGAGAATGTTTGCATTGTCTCGGGCGTGGGTGGCGGCATAGGACGAGCGACTGCGATTGCTTGCGCGGCAAATGGCCTCACCGTTGCAGGACTCGATATAAATGCGAAGGAAGGCCAAAACACGGTAGAAATGGTTCAGGCTCTTGACGGTAAAATGGAATTCATCAGGACGGATCTCGCAAATGACGAAGACATAGTGAATGCTGTCAAGGAAGCTTCCGGATTGGGAAACGTCAAATTTCTGGCCAACATAGCAGGTATCCAGCACATAGACTCGGTTGAGAATTTCCCCATGGAAAAATACGACCTGATGCAAAAAATAATGTTGAGGGCTCCTTTTTACCTGTCCAAGCTAACAATACCCCTCATGAGAACAACTTCAGATGGAATAGGTGTAATAGGAAACATGTCTTCGGTGCATGGACACATTTGCACCATGAATAAGCCTGTTTACAACATCACGAAATTTGGACTAAGGGCTCTTTCTCAGTCAATATCGGCAGAAGGGTATGGAAAAATAAGGTCTTTCAGTGTGAGTGTCGGATTTGTAAAAACCGGTCTTGCTCTTCGTCAAATACCTGCGCAGGCTGCTCAAAGGGGAATAACACATGAGGAAGTTGTCCGCGATGTCATGATGGGCAAGTCCCGAGTGAAGGAAATGATGTCACCGATAGACGTGGGTAATCTGTTTGTACTAGGTTTTTCCAAGTATTCCAATTACCTGGTAGGCGGCGATCTTCTGTTTGACGGTGGGATGGTTCTGACTTATTAAATTCGGTCAGTCTGTTTTTAGGTTTGCCTCATACAGGGCACGTTTTATGGCGCTGCCGAGTTTTTTGTCCGTAAAGGGTTTTTGGATTACAGCGTTGATGGTTTCCATTTCCTTGGCAGTAATCTCGTTATTTGCATCATAACCGGTCATCAACAGGACAGGAATTTCAGGCCTTATTTTCTTTATTTCCTGAGCCAGAGTTAGGCCGCTGAGTTCATTCATTGTCAAATCCGTGATAACCAGATCGAAATCGTAAGATCCAATCCTGAACATGTTCAATGCAACAACGGGGTTGACGAAGCAGTAAGCTTTGTAACCGAAATTTTGGAGCATTTCCCGTGCTATGTCCGAAAGCGCTTTTTCTTCATCCACAAACATTATATTGCCGTTTCCGGATAGATCTGTTTCATCCTCTTGTTCATCAACATTAGAGGAACGGTCTATGATAGGCAAATACACTTCAAAACACGCCCCCTGCTTACAGGATTGATCAAGTCTGATGAGTCCTGAGTGCCCGGTTACAATGCCGTGCGCTACGGCCAGTCCCATTCCACTGCCCTCCCCAACAGGCTTGGTTGTGAAATATGGCTCAAAAATTCTGTCCCCTATTTTTGGGTCAACTCCGGGACCTGAGTCTTTTACAGTTAGTTTCAGCGACAATCCGGATTTTGGTAAGATGATGCCCCTATTTTTCAACTGTTCTTCGTCACTGACTTCGAGATTTATGTCAAGAATGCCGCCCTGTTTACCCATTGAGTAACCTGCGTTTGAACACAGATTCATTAGTACCTGATGAATTTGACTCGGATCACCCAGAATCAGGTGGTCATCAGACCGAATATCGCTTTTAATCTTTATTGTCGAAGGAAAGGAAGCATCTAGAAATTTTATGGTTTCTTTGATTATGGGTATAATATTGAGTGGCTTTTTTTCGTGAGTGTCTTTTCGACAGAACGTAAGAATTTGACTCACTAGATCCCTTGCCCTTTTTGAAGCCGCAAGTATTTGATTCAGTTGATCATTGATGACCTCTCGACTGTCAACGCCGGTAAGCGCAATTTGGGTATATCCCATGATGATAGTAAGTATATTGTTGAAATCATGAGCTATACCAGTGGCAAACGTTCCGAGGGCCTCCATTTTTTGAGCATGAAGCAACTGATTCCTCAGGGCGTTCTCCTGGCTCTTATCTATCACAAACCCAATAAGACTGGACTCCCGGTCAAAAATCATACTGTTAAAATAAAGTGTCACGTCGAAATCCTGACCATTTTTAGTGACCGCCCTCAAATCGGAACCTATCGATTCGAATAATGACTGAGGATTGGGGTCAGGTAAACCACCGTTGAAAAGAGTATCAACGGACAGACCTTCCATCTCATGGGGTGAAGTCAATCCATACATCTTGCACATCGCATGGTTTGCAAAAGAAACCATACCCTTGGTGGAAAGAAATATCCCTACAGGAGCATACTCCAGCAAGTTTCTCATTTTCTGTTCTGATCGTTGAATCTCACGTTGAGCCTGATTCAGTTCGTGGATTATTCTGGCTTGGGACAAGTTCTGCAACCCGAGCATCGAAACCTGTGTAGACAAATGAGATAAAAACAGCGCTGCCTTTAGAAGCTTATCCTTCGATCCAAAAACATCTGAATTAATAGAAGCATAAAGTTCCGCTTCGTCTAGACCAACTCTTTGCGCGAGTCTTTTAACATCCTCTGGGCAAGGTTCGGTGTCAAATCCAGGACCTATTTTCCATGCTCCAACACTTCGACCCTGAATACTTATCGGACACAAATAAATTGAAACCCCAGATAACAGGAAATTTTGATCACAGAAGACGGCATCGGAACCGGCTCTGGAAATAAGTAGGGAATTTTGTTCCTCCATCATGTGCCGGCCGTCTTCTGTGGAAACAATTTTGGCCTGAAAATAAGAAATTTTCCTGGATGCTAAAATGGACTTCCCGTTCATTCCGATCAACTCTATTGGTATTTCCACAAAATCTGAAAATGATTCCTGAATTTTTTGTAGGGTATTGATGTCGATCAAATCAGTTAAATTGAAATCACCGATATCGGAATCAGGCCGGGTTAAAGCCCAAAGTTTCTTGTCCAACGCCTCCTCAATTCGTCTCCTTCGCTCTATCTCTTGGTTTAGTTTCAGATTTGCCTTGTCTAATTCAATCGAATGGTCTTCAACTTTTTGTTCGAGCTTGACATGAGAATCCAGAAGATCCAGCTCCTTTTTTCTGGTGTCGGTGATGTCTCTGCCAACAAACTGGAATTCCATGGCTTGTGAGCTTTGATCGAACCTGGCGTCAGCGGTCCATTGGTAAAAACGGGCGACACCTGAAGCCCCTATTACGGGGCATTCGTATGATCCGTGGAAGTCTTCGTTACAGTTGGATTTTAAAAATTCCTTGAACTCGGTTTTGGTGGTTTCTGGCAGGAAAATCTCAAAATCCAGTCCCAGAAGGCTGGTTCTGGATAAAGCGCTGAATCGGCAGAAAGCCCTGTTAACAAAAGTAATGATACCACTTTGAGAAATCCGGAAAATGAGGTCGGAGCTTGATTCAATGACCTTGAGAGCCTCTTCGCCTTTTCTTCTGCGAAATTGATCGCGCAGGTACTCGTAACCGAGGGTCATCAAAAAGGCGCTAAGATTTGACAAGTCTGTCGGAGATATTTTGGTTATCTCAAAACCGCTATACTGGATTCCATCCTTTTGTTCCTGATGGGTCCAACGGCATACCGCCTCAAAGGAAAAATTCTCGAGGCCCATATTTCCTGGTGGGCAAATGTGGAGTTCTATGTTTTCTTGTGGGCTGCAATGAATTCCCTTGACCCCCAAACCCCTTACGGTCATGTTCAAGACCGTGCCTTTATTGGAAGGTTTGTTAAGCGCATGGACAGGAACTTCGAGGAAAAGGGGCTTTCTGTCCAGTACCCTCATGTTCTGATAATCTTGAGAGGCGGCAAAGTTTCCTGTGAGGCCACTTCCTGAATTCTCCAACTCGGAGACTCGCTTGCGAAGCGCTTTTATCTCTGATTGCAATTCTTCAATAGAACCAGGTTCAAAAGGCATGTGAACTCCACTGTGCCGAACAATTCAACACTCTGAAACCATGAGCACAAAAATACAATTTTACCCCAAAGGCTGAAATACTTAGTAATTCGGCGCAAAAATTATATGGATTCTCGTTCGTTGACCTCGCAGTTGACTAACCGGTCAGAGTGTGTGATCTGTTTAGTAAATGTTCTTGTCCTGATCATGACCAGCTTACTATACAAGTAAGCGGGACTAAACTGGGCATTTTATTTTTTGAAAAATTTGACGGAATTGGGTTATATTGATTCTTATTGTCCACAGTACAGTTCAGAAATGTTAGTAATTGAGTTGTTAAAATATTCAGGCGTACAAAATGACTCGTGAAAAAGAATCCATGAAGCTTACTTCGGCCATGGAGGATTATCTGGAGGCCATTTACCATTTAGAGCAGGAACGGCGAATTGCCCGGGTGCGTGACATTGCCCAGAAACTCAATGTCCGCATGTCATCCGTTAGCGCTGCTCTCAAGACCCTAGGCTCAAGAGACCTCATCAAGTACGATCCACACCAGTTCATTACCCTTACTGAAAAAGGACTCTCAAGAGCCAGGGAAATAGTCCGCAAACATGAAATACTCAAAAGATTTCTCTCCCGGATTCTGCAGGTTGATGAATTGGTGGCAGAAGACAATGCCTGTCGTATCGAACATCACCTGGATCAGGAGGTCATCGACAAACTCATACGATTTGTAGAAATGGTTGAGCTATGTCCTGTCGAAACCATCAAGAGATTCGAAAAATATACCAGGACTTGCGAGAACTGTGAACCATGTCTTGATGAGGCAAGAAAAAAACTCACCAACCGCGCCAAAGCCCAGAAAACTGCTGTGGAAGCAGGTTTGACGTTGTCGGAAGCCTCCATCGGGGACCAGTTGCTAGTTCAATCAATTGTCGGCTCCGTTGAATTCAAATACATGATGGCTAAAGACGGACTGGAAGAGGGAGCGGTAGTCACAATAGAAAAATTAGATGTGGACGACGGGATTGTAACTCTAAATATAAACGGTTATCACGTCTCTCTTCCTAGGAGAGACGCCCGTAACATACTCGTCAAGCCTCTTTAATCCTGAACAATCGAAAAAATGCGCCTAAAACAGGTATTTTATGGCAGCGCTTATAATGATGAACAGGATTCCCGCCAGTAAAAGGTACGGTCCCGCGCTTATTTCCTCATTCATCTGGGTCGGCGTGTGCCTGTCCGTGCAGCCGCCCCCACAGTTTCCGCAATCATGAAGTCCTGTCATTTTTTACTCCTGTACTTTTAGAAATATGCAGCAATCCCTGACTCGAAAAGCAAAAAGCTTCTTTTTTCGGATCATTTCAGCTACTCATCATTTACCCATGCTCCACGAAAAAATTGTAGGTGTTATCTTACATTCGCGAAGTCTTGATCCAAGGAATTTTGAAGTTTCTGAAACCGCTCTAGGATCAATGTTTCAAGACACTCAGCGACCTTTTTGTGACCGTCCTCACTGAAATGAACATCCCCTGGAATAAAATTTTTTTTGATTGAGAGGGCTGTTTCCTCATTAAGAAAAAGAGGAATCAAATTTATAAAAGGGATATTCTGAGATCGGGCGAAACTTTCCCACAATGAAACATAACGCGATGAAAGATTGACTCTGAAAACCAAGGAAGGCCATGGATAGATCACTATACTAAATTTTAGTCGGTTGGTTTTACAGAGGTCGGCCAGCAGAGTCATGCTTTTCAAAGCTAGTTCTTGGCCTTCTCTGCCCCATTTTTCATAGATTACTGGATCATGATCCCATTTATCTCGTTCATCGTAATATTCTTTTTCACTATTCCATAGATTCTTTTGGGGGGTTTGTTTGGATTCAACGGGACCGAAAATGTTTCTCAATTCAAACGCTACGTATGGCAAGAGTGTTCTGTAGGAATAAAAATGATTGCGCAAAAATGTGTTGATTTGAGTGACTTTTGACAAACCGGCATCAGGATTGAAAGTTTTATATTGTATTTCGTCCTGGACATCAGAAATGTCGACACAAATCACTACCTCGTTTATTTTCAGTCCCAATTCCAGTAGGTACCGCAGTCTATAGTAGTATAACTTAGGAGAATAGCTTACGACGGATGAATTCAATAGTTCCAGTCCCTTATACTTCAATCTGTCGTCCATCAAACCGACAAAAGTCTTTTGATACGGTAGGCCAACCCCTTCCGTAAAAGAATCTCCAAGAAATAGTATCCTATAGTTGTCGGATGATAGAGGAACATCGCGAACATACTTGTCTTTCATACCTAATGAATTAGTGAAAAATTCATTAGACTCGGCCCCCCAAAACGTTTTGCCGCTGCAATTCTTGGTCAATCCGTGATGGTAATAATTGGATTGCTCTCTACAGTCCCAAGTTTTTGGAATCATTGTCCCTAGACTTAAATCAAAAATCACCAATATTATCAGCAACAAGAGAAATGCTGATGCTACAGGATATTTCTTGAACATAAATTTGTGTGAGGTGATTGCTCCAGATTTTGCTGAGGAGTTGGACATAGCACAGCAGTGGTCCTATCT
>CALDNG010000299.1 GCA_937915285.1 uncultured Desulfomonile sp.
CTAAATTTTATGTAACGGTCTTTGGTCAACGTTTTTCGTAAGACATAACGAATACGGGGGATACCACAGGTAACGGCGGCCGGAGACCGCCACCTGGCGGCTTCAGGAATTCCCCGTTGTTTTCCGGAGTTCATGTCAATATAATAGCGTGAGAGTCAGGCATGGCGCAGAGCCGGGAGATGGTCATGATCATGGATGAGCACAGCTTCGAAATGAATAATGTTATCGCATCCAAAAGAATTGACATTCTTGAGATTGCCTCGCTGCGTGGCGCACGAAATGTCAGAATTTTCGGCTCTTTTTCCCGTGGTGATTTCGGTCCGGATAGCGACATCGACCTCCTGGTCGAAATGGATGAATCCAGGAGTCTTCTTGACATGGCGGGTCTCAAAATAGATCTGGAAGAACTCATGGGGCGGAGAGTCAACATTGTAACACCCGATTCGATTTACTGGCTGGTCAGGCGGAAAATAATTGGAGAGGCCAAGCCGCTATGAAAGACGTTAGGGTCTATCTGGCTCACATTCTGGAGTGCTGCCTGAAAATCCGGGAATACACCGCTGATGGCCAGCACGCCTTTATGGGCAGTTCGTTCATTCAGGATGCAGTGATTCGAAACCTCGAAATCATAGGAGAGGCTGCCAAAAGGATCGACGAACAACACCGGAGGGAATGGCCGGAAATACCGTGGCGGGAAATGGCAGCCATGAGAGACATCCTTATTCACCAGTACGAGGGTGTTGATCTCAGGATGGTGTGGTCGGTTGTGGCAAACGACATTCCAGTATTGACAGACAAAATTCAATCCATTCTGCCACCACTCCCCGAACTGGAAAAGGAAATGTGATCAGTCCCGATGGCGGCCAAAGACCGCCCTTGACCTTAATCCGGTCCCAACCGGAAGCTGCGAGGGATGAAGCGGTTCTCGAATCGCCTGAAACGCATTTCGTTGGCAATGGCGATGGCCATGATGGTGTCATCGTGGGCCAGTCTGGAGCCGGGCGCCCGGTAATTCTGACGGAAGTTCCGTCTTTCAGGGTCCCACATGAAGCCCTGCATCTCATGGAGCGCCTGCCTGTCACTAATCTTCAGGCTAGCATTCCCGAAGGCTTCGGACAGTTTTGAGAGTATTTCTATCTTGGATTCCCGTGTGGTCAAGAATCCCATCCTCGATGTTTCGGCTGGCTCCCTCCTGTCGGTGTAGGAGTGATAGTAGAGGTTCGGATATGTTTTCATCCACGGCTGGTCGGCCAGTCCTCGTTCACATACCGACAGGACAGCCAGTCCGGGGCCGTTGCGTTCAATCCCCAGGAAACCGTTGTTGTAATGCGTTCCCAACAGCCATGCCGATGTCGCGGCTACCTCGGGTTTCATCCGGTTCGACCTCAGGATAGCTACAAGCTCACCCGTATCATCCCTTAATACCGCTATTACCGAGTAGTCCGCTCCAACCCCCTCGCTGACATCCATCCCAAGGCTGTAAGAGGCCCCAGCGACAGGGGCGTAGTATATACGAAGGAATCCGTTCTGATCCTGCACGAGCCGGACAGGCGATACGGCCAATCCGGAATATTCGATTCTCCCGGTAAATACCGGCTTATGGCTGGTTTCAAGGGATTCGGATATGACACGCTGGCTGAACCAGGGCGCTCCGGTGGATGTGAAAGCCAGCCGGGCAAGGGCAGGATACTCCTGATGGAATTTCTCCCATGAGTTCTGGCACAGATTCCTGCGCGTATGCAGGGCCCATTTCATCTGACCTGCATCGAGTTTCGCCTCTGACGCGTATTCCGACTCATCCGGAGTCAGATCCAGCGTTTCATCGGGCTTCACCGGTAATGAATACTCCGGAAACTGCTTCCAGGGCAGGAATATAGGCTCCAGATCGTTCTCACCGCGTTCTGCGGCCATCCAGGTTGAATGAAACAAATTATTCATCCCGTTGGCGGTAGATTCCCAAACGACCAGGCTGTCCCAGACCGAAGGGACGGCCTGGCTTATCGCCAGCGAGGCTGTCTCGGGCTTATCCCAGAAGGCGACTTCACTTGCGTGGACATAATGGAATGTGGAGCCGCGACCCAGGGATTCATTCCCGGCAGTATCCACACGGATGGTTGAGTAATGCGGAGCGGCAAATTCCAGGCGTCGCGTGTTCATCCGCGCCGGGGCGTGGCGCAGGTTATGGTCGAGGTTCATGTAAAACCTCTGGGTCATGCCGAAGATCGTTTCCGCAGCCTCAAGAGACTGCGCAATCACCAGGCCGAAACGGTTG
>CALDNG010000300.1 GCA_937915285.1 uncultured Desulfomonile sp.
GCACTCCAATTTCACCCGGAACGGGCTCCCTCTGAAGGTTCAGAAAGAATTGGCGGCTGAAATCTGGGGTGATCCTGGCGCAGTAGACGCAGTATCCGCCTATTCCCCCATGAACATACACAAGGCCAGAATGGCCAAGTGGTCCCTTTTGCGCAAGGAATTACATGACTCGCTGTCGCTTTGCAACTGGATGGGCCCTTGGGTGGCGTCCCCTCTCAGGGAACGGAACTATCGAGGGGATGACACGCTCGAATCCCTGCTCTACAGTCTAGCCACCGGGGACAAAAAGTCTCGTGAGGAGCTGGACACAGTTGCGGAAAGGATACTCACGCTTCACCGGGCAATTACAATAAGGGACATGGGAACAGTCGAAATGCGATCCGCTCACGATACCATGCCCGACTGGATATTTTCCGACCCTTCTGGCAAGGCTGCCTTTACGCCTGGTACCAACCGCATGGATCGTGTGGATATAGAACTGGCCATGGACATGTATTACGGCGAGATGGGATGGGACAAACCGAGCGGGGCTCCGACAGAAGCGACTTATCGGAGGTTAGGCCTTCGGGGTGTTGCGGAGGAACTGAAGAAAAGAGGTCTCATACCTGGAGAGAAATGAATTGAGCGCTGAAAAAGCAGTCCATGAGACGGTGGCCCAGGCCATACGCCAGATTAGCAGGTCATGCAGACTAGCAGGTCACGATGAGCTTCTGACGGTAATGGACGACGAGTCAACCCGTTCAATTTCGGGCGCCAAGGACAGTTTTCCTGAAATTCTTGAGGCCGTAATTTCAGAACATGATGATATCAAGGCCATTTCCGGTCAAAATGGTGTCACTCATTACTATTCTTCATCCTGTCTTAGCGAAACTTACGCACACATTCTGGCTAACATGGGGGATGTTCGGATGATAGTTGAAGTGGTCCGGGAAAATTCCCTCATCTATCCACGTCCAGTGCCGGTAACCATGTTTCATGAATCTCCGTTTGATCTGAGTGAGATCGAGGTCGAAGAATTCATGGATGCAATCGGCCAAACCCCGGATTTCGATGACATTGCAAAGACCATCACCTCCGCCGGCACGGTTTTTCTTTTTTCGACCAGGGGTCTGGAACCTGGACATGCGTCAACTCTGGCTGAGTGGCTGGATGTGGGACAAAGCGACAATCCCTGAAAAACGGGAGATGTCAAGGAAAGTTGACTGCATCCCTACCCGGAGATCCCTGTCCGGAGAGGTCTGTTTCTGGAGTGGTTTCCTCAAAGGCTCACGCATAGATGGGCCTGAACATTATCAGACGGTCCTTGATAGGGGTCAGCGGTTTTGGAAGAAATCGACGGCCTGAAGTAGTTCGGAAAACTGGTATATGATGTAATCCGGTTCAACACCCTCGTATGTTTTCCTACCTTGGTTCGAGGAGAAAAAGACCGTGGTGAGGCCACATTCCCTTGCGCCGAAAATGTCACGGTACATGTCGTTTCCGACGAAGAGCAGGTTTTGTGGCGCTATGCCAAGGCTTTTGATGGCTTGCCCGAATATTCGTTTGTCGGGCTTTCGGAACCCGAGATCGCCGGAAACTACTATGGGACTGAAATAGCCGTCAATTCCCAATGCCTTCATTTCAGGGATGGCCCATGCGCTCTGGGCGTCCGACAGGGCGCCAAGCCTGAATCTTTTCGTCAGGTTTTCAAGGACATTTTTCACTTCGGGATAGAGTTGCAAACGGAAGCGCGACAGCCCTCGATACATCTGCGCGAGAAATTGAGGGATCCAACGGAGTTTTTCGGAGTTCATAGCGGCATCTGCCGAAGTTTTTCTCCGCAGGAATTCACGCCACAGCCTTACAGTGTCAAATTCGGGATAGACTTCACTGCTCGCCTTACGCTGTTCATCCATTAGTCTGAAATATTCATCCCTGACCTCCCAGCGGCTGACATAAATACCGTGATAGGTAAGGAAATGGCTGATGCCGCGGTATATCTCCTCATGGTTTTCATCGGTGTGAATGTCCACTAGCGTGCCGTTCACATCAAAGAGGATTCCTTTTATCTTCATGGTAACGCTCTCAAAATGGTCTTGGCCTCACGGACCAGCCTCCACCGATATTCATGCGGGATCCATACGTTTCTGGCTATACGCAACAGCGTTATACCCATGTAGAAGGGAAGACGCCTCGTTATAGCCCTGAATGCGCTGTTCCGATCAGGAAAATGACTGCAATATTCCCTAAGGAAATGATTTATGAAAGGTTCAGCGGCATATCGGTCACCCGAGCCCTGGAAGAACAGATGCTTGAGTTCACCGCAGAGCCTCCCGATGTCAAACGAGCGGTCCATCCACTGCATCCTCTCCAGATCAATGGCCATGATATCATGTCCCCTACCCACCAGGAAGTTCGATGGAGTTACATCCCCGTGGACAAAAATCGACCTGTCTTCCCACATGCAGCCACGGCTCCGCCAGGCATCTCGCAAGCGATACAACTCATCGGAGTGATCCGGACCCATCCCACGCTTTACAATAAGAGAGTTGATCAGGCGCCACATATAGTCGTAGCCGTTTTGGAAATCAACCGGCAATTCCCCCGCCAACCTGTCATGCATCACTGCCAGGAAATGCGCCATTCCAGACAGTTTCCTGAACAGTCTTTCACGTCTTCCAAGATAAACCGCATCGGAGATGACTTTCCCGAGGAGGTCACCCTCAAGGTATTCCATCACCAGCGCATTACAAATTTGTGGATTATAGCCCAGTGGCCTTACGACATAGTAAGGGGCGGTCTCTAAACCGAGCGACCGCACAAACAGGAGGTTTCTGTATTCGGTTTCGCCTGTTCTCACAGGGACCCCTGCTGGCTGGGGTTTGGGTGGATGGAATTTCGCAATCACGCATAAGCCGCTATCAACTTCCTGGTATGCGTAAACGTGGCGCGAATTTGCAGGCTGGAATACTCTAAAGCCCGAGCCTTTACAGGACGTATCAACTTGAGGGCATATCTCATCCCGCAGGTATCCGTAAAGAGGGTCATGATAATTCAGGTGTCCGATGTAGGTTCCGATCATCGCAATTCCCCGGATCGGCAATAATTTTTTACCAGGCGATGCTCCCGGTCAGAAGGAGCCCACAATTATTAACGCCCGGCCTCATCAGTATGTCATAGACATGACAGTAAACAAAGTGAATGTCCTCGTCCCCCACATATTTGCGGCAATGGGCCAGGTCATAATTTTCATTTTTTGGCAGGGGCCGGAAAGCGAATGAACAGACTGATGACGCAACCCGCAACAGGCAATAATGCTATGGATTTTAAGGCCATCTGGACTCCGAAATGATCGGCTATCACACCAAGGATAGTCACACCTATACCACCGGTACCAATAGCAAACCCTGCCATCAGTCCAGAGGCTACCCCAAGATTATTCGGTAACAGTTGCTGAGCCATGACTATTGTCACGGTGAAACTCGAAATCAGGGCCATCCCGACAACACCGAGACTTAAAAATAGCATAAACCCTTCTGTTACCAGTATCAGCGGGAACAGGATGGCGGATAACCCCATGGAGAAGATCAGGTACCGTTTGTATCCGAACCTATCGGATAACGGAGCGCCTAACAGTGTTCCTATTGCTCCACCGAACAGAAATGTTGAGACAAGCGCTCCGGCGTACAAAGGATCACCATTCTGGAAGTCGATGTAGTAGAACGGGATATAGGCCATTACCCCGAAATGGGTCCATGAACGCATTATTACTGCAGCTATTATCAACCCTACCGAAAGGTATGTCCCCTTCGGAACATTCTCGGAGCCAGTGCCCTTGGCTTTCGAGCCTCTCCTGGATTTGGCTATCAGTTTCCAGAATGGGGCCAGACACAGGAGGAAAATGGCCGGGAAGACCAGCATCAGGAAAAGATTTTCTATTCCGAAGTTTTCGATAATAAATGTCGGGGCCAAAGGCCCTATTGCCAAACCAAGATTGCCACCGATTGTGAAAACCGCCATGCCAGTGGCCATACGATTTCCTGTAAAGAAGCTTGCGGTTTTAAAACCTTCGGGGTGATAGCTGGCAATTCCGAAACCGCTCAGCATCACTAGCATCAGCGCAATCCAGTAACTGTCAGGAACGGCTATGAAGGCTATGCCGAGTCCGGCGCACAGACAACCAGCAGGAAGTAGAAACGGTTTTTCCTTCTTGTCGGAAAGATATCCGAAGAGCGGCTGAATCACCGATGAGGTTATGTTGGAAGCCATGAGTATGGACCCTGTCATGGCGTAAGACAGCATGAGCTTCGCCTTCAGGAATGGCAATATGGCAGGCAAGGCGCTCTGGCACACATCGGTCGCAAGATGCCCGAGGGATAGCGCACAAAGCACCTTGAGATTGAAGGGATTGTAAACCTTTGATGTTTCACTCATGCGTTGATCTCTTTTCTATTTTTGGGAAGCCAGAATCCTTTTTAAACCTTATTGGAGATCGAGGCAATTGTGTTAAACATTAGCGGGCAAATTTTGGGATCAAACTGTCAAACGCGGTTTAGGGTTCCTGTTCCATGCTGCGTGAGGCAATTTCCCGGCGGATTCGCAGAATTAGTGAATTGTAGATAGGTGTCGAATTCAATTATGGATTTTCAGGAGATCTTAACATGGAATATGCTTTGGTGTTTGGGGCTGGAGTGATATCCGGTGCGGCGCTGGCGCTACTGATCAATTGGATACGCCGTTCGCATGAGAGAGAGCTGGCCCGCCACCTTGTCTATACAGTGGAAAACCAGCGGGTGGAGGATCTGGAGAGAATACTGGGAAGGGTCAGGGAATCATTTCAGGCTCTTTCCATGGAGGCTTTATCAAGGAGCACCAGTGAATTCCTTAAACTGGCTACCCAAAGCCTGGGAAATCAGACCAGGGCCGGCGAAAAGGACCTTGAGGGAAAGAAAAGACTCATAGATGAAAAACTCGAACTCATGAAATGGGAGATGCAAAGGGTCCGTGACCTCATATCCGCGCTGGAGAGAGACCGTGAACAGAAATTCGGGGAAGTAGTGACTCAGATAAGACATACGGCGGATGAAACCAGAAAATTGCAGAATACCGCCAATCAACTTCACATGGCCCTTGCGGGAACCAAAGTCCGCGGTCAGTGGGGTGAGAGGATGACCGAAGACGTGCTCAGTCTGCTCGGTCTGAAAGAGGGGATCAATTACCGTAAACAAAAGGCGCTTGAAGGTTCAGCGACCATACCTGACTTCACTTTCTTTTTGCCCGAGGGCCAGATGGTGAACATGGACGTAAAATTTCCAATGGATAATTATCTTCGATACCTGGCAACCGATTCGGTCGCGGATAAGGAAAAGTACCGTGCTGCTTTCCTGAAGGATGTTCGTAACAGGATCAAGGAGGTGTCCAACAGGAATTACATTAACCCGAATGGTGGCACGATTGATTGCATGATCATCTTTATTCCCAATGAGCAGTTATTTTTATTCGTGAATGAACTGGACCACAAACTCATTGATGACGCGCTTAGGAGTAAGGTTATTCTCTGTTCACCGGTTACGCTTTTTGCCGTGCTATCGGTGATCAGGCAGGCAGTGGTTAATTTTCAGCTTGAAAAGGCTACAGGAGAGATAGTCAAACAGTTCGGGATCTTCAATAAACAATGGAGCATGTTCATTGCTTCATTCGACAGGCTGGGCAAGAAAATCGACGAGACGCAGAGCGAGTATCAGGCCCTGGTGAGCGCCCGAGCCAGGCAGCTTGACAGGCCTCTGGCTGAAATTCAAAGGCTCAGGGAGGGGTTTGATTCGGAGGCATGACTCAGAAGAATAAACGAAGACTGTTCTATTTGTTGGCTGTACTTTGTGTGGTGGCCGGTGTCCCAGTATTCCTTTACGATTACTCTCCTTCTTTAAGGTTTAAGGTAAACACATTCGTGATAGGTGTCGTCCATTCCATCTCAGATTCTGGCTGGGTCGCCAGAGAGACCCTTGGTTCCAATGGATCCACACTCTTCAGCGCTTATGACCCTGATACCCCCAGAGACGATCCCGAAGAGCGACGCCTTCGGGAAAGGCTGATAAAGTTCGTTGAGTCAACCGAGAAGAATCCGCCGAACCTGATATTAACCAAGCGTCAAAAACGGTATCAGCTTTTTGTGCCAATCAAGCAGGGCGACAAGCCGAATCCTGAGACTATTGAAGCCATCAAGGCATATGGCCGAACGCTGTCCCTCAATGTATTCTGGAATGTTGAATTGGATATTCATCTCACGGACGATTTCCAAAGGACTTTAAGGGTGTTTCCCATACCCATGCAGAAGCCGTGAAGCCGTATGTAACACATGGCCCGGTCGGGCTACCGGGCGCAGACCGACCAGGATAACTTATCCATTTATTTAGGGGACCGCACGCAGTGGGGTGGCATGATGCCGGTAGAGGTTAAGTCGACGGCGCAAAAACTCATAAATGCAGTTTCTTGCGCCGCAAGAAGTTTAGAGTGGCTCATGTATGATCCACTGCGTCGGACCATTTATGCCAGGGACAGGATCATTTTGAATCCCTGATGGCGGCAAGAACATTCTCCGGTGTCATGGGCAATTTTCGCAGCCTTACTCCGATAGCATTAAACACTGCATTTCCAATGGCAGGGGCCACTGGAGGAACCGGAGGCTCTCCTACACCACCAGCCTTAAGATCTTTGCTGATTATGTGCGCTTCAATCCTGGGAGTCTCCGACATGCTCAGGATGGGATAGCCGCTGAAGTTGTTAGTGACAACACCGCCCTTTCCAAAGGATACTCTCTCCTTCAACGCAACAGATATTCCCATGATAGTACCACCCTCTATCTGAGCCTTCACGCTGTCCGGATTTACGATGCGTCCTGAATCCAGGGCTGTCACCATGCGATGAATTTTTATCACACCAGTGTTCCTGTCGACGGACACCTCTGCTAATTGAGCGCAATATCCTCCGTAACAGAAGCGCTGGGCAATTCCCCTGCCCATCCCTTCTGGGAGGGATTTACCCCAGCCGGCTGCGTCTGCCGCATGCTGCAGGACTCTGGCGCACCTGGGCTCATTCTTGAGCATCTTCAGACGGAATTCCAGAGGATCCTGTCGGGCAAGATGCGCCATCTCGTCAATAAAAGACTCAACCGCAAAAGTGTTACTGGAGTTTCCGACGGACCTCCAGAACCCTGCAGGGATGGGAACTTCGAGGCGAACATATTCGGCCTGCAGGTTCGGTATTGAATAGCTCATGTTCCAGATGCAGTCCAGCGCCGAGGGGTCAATTCCGTCCTTGACCAGAGCCGGTAGAAGCCTTTCCATGATGGGAGGAGTTACGATCTTGTGTCGCCATGCGCCCAGATTTCCGTCATTATCCAGGCCGCCCTCAATCTTGTGCAAACTGCCAGGACGGAAGCAGTCATTCTGGAAGTCCTCAGCCCTCGTCCAGATGTGCTTGACGATCTGTCCCGATGCCTTGGATATCCTCAAAGCCTCGGCTACCACTTGCACCTCAAACTTTCCTCCGAATGCGCCTCCCAGCATCGTGGTGTGGACATTTATTTTCTCGGCAGGTAACCCTGTTTCTTTCATGGCTGTATTAAGCACGGAGGTCTGGAACTGGGTCGGTATCCATATCTCACAACTATCGGCCCTGACGTGAACTACGCAGTTCTGAGGCTCCATGGCAGCGTGGGCTACAAATGGAAGATAGTATTCCGCCTGTATTTTTTTCGTAGACCTGTTGAGGCTGTTTTCGACATCACCTATGTTCTTTGCAATGAGACCCTTAGTCTTCATGTTGTCGTAAAACATCCTATCCAGAGTTTCGTTTTCCAGGTCAGGCATGGAACCAGCGCTCCATTTGGCGTCCAAGGCCGCCCTTCCCTTCCATGCTGATTCTACATCCGTGGCTATGACGGCAACCCCATCTTTTGTCTGGATTACCTGCTTTACCCCTGGAACCTTCAGAGCCCTTTCAGTATCGAATGAAACAAGCGTCGCGCCGTAGGCGGAGGGTCTTTCAAGTGTCGAATACAGCATGCCAGGTATGCAGACATCTATTCCGAAAACACCTTTCCCATTAATTTTATCGGCTGAATCGAGTCTGGGCATTTGCTTGCCGACAAAGGAGAGTCTATCGTGAGGTTTAAGTTTAGGCTCGGCCGGAACGGCCATTTTTGCTGCGCTTGAAGCCAGTTCACCATAAGTCATTTTTCTGCCGGATGCGGAATGGATGACAGTCCCCTTTGAGGTTTGGCATTCAGAAACTGGGACTTTCCATTCTTGTGCAGCAGCAAGAACCAGCATTTCTCGAACAGCCGCAGACGCCTTGCTCATGGCTTCAATCATGTTGCGAATACCGGTGCTTCCTCCGGTAATTTGTAATCCGGAGACAGGATCCTTGTAGGGATCGGCTGCTGGAGCGGCTTCCACCCGGATGTTTTTCCATTCCACGTCAAGCTCGTCACCCATTACCATTGCCAGACCGGTCCATGTTCCCTGTCCCATCTCGACCTTGCCGAGTATGAATGTGACCACGTTATTCGGGGCGATCTTTATCCATGCGTTAGGGGCCCAGACCTGGCCTGACTTTGCCTCCGGGACCCTCTGGGCCGCATGAGTGAACGTGGTTAGTCCCCCGAGTTGGATAGCTGCCACCAGACCTGCTCCAGCGCAGGAAACCCTCAAAAAATCCCTTCTATCAATGGAGTTTGTCATTTGGGCCCCCCAGCGCTAACCACTTTCTGGATGGCCTTCAGGATGCGGGGGTAGGTTCCGCACCTGCAGAGTACTCCGTCCATTGATTGAACAATCTGCTCAGTTGTCGGTTTGGGATTCCTATCGAGCATGGCCACTGCTTCCAGGATCTGGGCCGGCTGACAATACCCACACTGAGATACTTCCTCGGAAAGCCAGGCCTGCTTCAAAGGATGGTCAGGGGATATTCCCTCGATCGTGGTGACGGCCTTCCCCTGGACCTCGCCGACATTCAACTGACAGGAGCGCCTGGATTCACCGTCAACAAGTACCGTGCAGGACCCGCAAGATCCCTCTCCGCATCCATATTTTGTCCCTGAAAGTCTTAGGTTCTCCCTAATCACCCACAGCAGGTTGGCGGTAGGTTCCACGTCCACCTTATGCCTGGTTCCGTTAATGAATAATTCCAGCATTTGCAGAATCCCCCTTTGGAAAAGAATTTTTGTGGCAAAGACAGTTAGTCTATTGGCGTTAGCTTCATCACTTCAATATTCATAAGACAGATCGATGTTACGTGTAGATCCATCTATCGCAATAGTTCATCCGCTTAAACGTTCAATCCCCATCTTTTATCAATCGGACCCTAATAATACTATTGTCGCTGGAATGGTAGCAAATGGAAACTAATCGAAATATTTTCAGCCCAACGGTCAATGATGGTCTTCGGAATCAGATCATAAAGAGAAATCATGGGACACGCCCGATGTGGGTTCAACCAGTTCCCTGAAAGGATGACACATCTAGGGCTTTTTCTCTGTTAATTCTTTCAATTCTCTGAGAATCGTTTCAAACTGGACTCTTATTGTCAATAGCTTCGTTCGCTCATCACCATCTACCACATCCACGCGGTCACAAACCATTTCATGAACACACTTGACCATATCCGGCAATATGTCGGAGGAACTACGTTTGCTCAAACCTTCCTCTGTCAGGTAATGTGAAACAGCGAAAAGGGTCCTTGGATGGAAATTCTCACGTCCGATTTTATCTGCTATCCCAAGCCGATCCATCAGGGAAAACGCCGGAGCCTGGACCCTGCTCAATCTAAGACTGATCCCCCTTTTACTGAGTTCTTCGTTGAGTTCCGCTAGCATTTCAGCTCCCGCCAGATCGAGGTCTCGGGTCATTTCAAGGTCAAACACCACTGCAAGGACGGGGGACGGGCTGTCATGAATCAGAGACAGGATGCGGTTTTTGTATGAGGAGGCGTTTGCGTAGAATATGCCAGTGTCGGCTTTGATTATCAGCATACCCGGAATGGTTATATTTTCGGGATTTTCTTGAACTGATGAGAACTGCGGCTGTCCCGGGACCCTGCCCATGATACTGATGTGGGGCTGAGAGGTTCGCACTATGACTAGTAAAAGGGATAGCAATGCTCCTATAACAACGCCGTCAAGAATGCCGAGGACGAGAACCCCTATTAGGGCGCCCATTGCCGTCCAGAACTCAGGGGTTCGCAGCTCGAAGAGACCCGCAAGCTGTCGCCATTTGAATAATCCCCTTATGGCCACTATTACCACGGCGGCCAGAATGGGTTCAGGGAGTCTGGCAAATAACCCGGTAAGGAACATTACCACTCCGGCGATCAGCAAAGCGCTGAATCCTCCAGCAAGTTGAGTTTTTGCCCCAGACTGGTCATTTAATGCGCTACGAGAGAAACTCCCGGCCACAGGATATGACTGGGTCAGACCTGTTCCTATGCTTGCGAAACCCAGCGCTAGCAGTTCCTGGTTGGGGTTTACCTCATATCCGTTCTTGGACGCAAATGCTCGCGCCATACTCATTCCCTCGACATAGGCAAGCACAAAAACAGCAACTGCGCCACGGATGACTTCCCGGGCGTCAGGAAGAAATACTGGTGGAATGGTAAGGTTGGGAAGCCCGCCTGGAATTGCCCCAACCACATCTATGCCCAGGGACTTTGCATCAACCAAAGTGACCACTCCGATTGAGCCCAGAACAACCATCAAAGGCCAGGGCAGCTTGGGTTTGAAGTGTTCTCCGACTACCAGTATAGCTATGCCCAGGCCTCCGAAAGCCAATGCCCAAATATTGGTCAGATGGATGTTTTCAATTATGAAGGTAACACGCTCAAGGAACTGGCCCTGAGCGCCATGAATTCCAAACAGTTTCCCAAGTTGAGACCCAGCTATGTATAGGGCGGCTCCGGTCGAGAATCCAATCAGAACAGACTCTGAAATGAAATTCATCAGGGCGCCCAGCCTCAAAGCGTAGGCAATCAGCGCTATTACCCCTACAAGCACTGAAATCAGAGCCGCCAGAGCGGCGTATTGGGCCGGAGAGTCGACTGTAAGTCCAGCCAGAGCAGAGGCGACTAGAATTGAGACGGCAGATGTGGGCCCCATGACAAGCTGTCGAGAAGTCCCCAGCAACATGTAAAGGATTGGGGCCGCTATTGAGGCGTACAATCCGGCCTGTGGGGGCATTCCTGCAAGCTCGGCGTACGCTATAGCTTCAGGGATCGTGAAAGCAGCCAGGGTAGCGCCTGCCATGAGATCGGCCCGAAACCATTCCTTACGATATGCAGGCAACCAGTCAACTATAGGAAAGTAGTTACGAACCCTGTCCGAAAAAGTTTCTTCCTGACGCATCCAGCCTCCGACCAACTCTGTCAGTTATTTTGTAAACCGCAGTCCTTTTACAAATATTTCTGTTGATAATCCGGACGACCTGACCAGCGACAGACATCGGTAGCAGAAAAGCTTTTTTTCATTGGGCGCAGAATGCTCTTGAACCCTGGTCCGACCTTCTCCATCAACGGTCATGGCATGACAGGAAACCGAAAAGCATCCGGAAATAGAACGTATCCATAGCATTTTACTGTAGCTTTATCAAGAAATGTGTGGTTCGCGCGGATGGAAGGCTTGAGGCCGCGCTACAGCAAGTAGTTGCGTCAGTAGCCAGCGGGCAGCCGGTAATTCATGACACAGACGTGTCCTGCAGAATCCCGCCAGGCGTAAGCAGGAATTCTTAAACGAAGAATCGATAACCAAATATGTCTGAGAAGCAAAGTCAGCGACCCAATCAGGTCCTTGATGGAATTATTGGGTTTGCCTTCGAGCCTTCACAGTTTTCTTCGAGAGATTCTCATAATTCATCGCGGCTTTCTCATGCTCGCTCAAAATCCTGTCCCGCAAGGACGAAGGTTCAATAACTTCCGCTGCCGCGCCAAAACCGAGAATCCACGATATGATTTCGAAATTTATGGGAACCTTAATGGACAGCGTTACTGATCCATCAGGATGGTCCTCTATCTTCTGGGTGGCATGCCAGATTCTTTCACGAACCACATGGGCGGCTCTGGAGGCGACCCTAACCACGACATTCTGCGGATCGCCGGTCATGACACGGAAGGCCGATTTCAAGTATTCATCAATGTCAAGTTTCTTTGGGACCTTGAATCCCTCGTCGAGAACTGTCATTTTGTGAATTCGATCAAGAGAGAAAGTTCTCAGATCTTTTCTCTTGTGACAGTACCCTATGAGATAAAAACTGCCATTCATGACCCAGACACGGTAAGGGTCCACTTTTCGAAGCGTTTGTGACCCTGTAGACACGGCTTTGTATTCAATCTTGACTCGTTTCTTTGATATCGTAGCCTCACTGAGTTGGTTGATAGTATCTGCTAGCCCCAAAAGGCTACGGGTCGGACCAAAGTCGATTCTAACCGTGGTAGAAACTCCATCCACAAAATCGATGGTCTCTGGCTTCAATAGAGCCCTGACTTTTCCTGAAAGCGACTCCATGCTCTCCTGAAAAATGGTACCGTTGAAAACTTTCAAAAGGTCACGGCTAGTGTGTAAAGCCATCAGTTCTGTAGCAGTGAGAGGCAATGGCAGCAATTTTTTGAAAGTGTCAACCATTTTCCAGTAGGAAAACTTGCCTTTCTTTTCAACAAATACAGGAAAACCTCCACGTTGGATGGCATCAAGATCTCGGTACAGCGTACGGATTGGCGCCCCCACCTGTTCAGCAAGTTCGGACGCGCCAATACCATTAGCGTGAGTCTCGATCAATTTGATAATCCTCCACTGACGGGACATCTGATCTCCACGCATGGCGAACACCCCACTCCATAATAAATAAAAGTTTATCAATTAGCCTGAACTTACTCTAACATGAACATAATCCGAATGTAAACAAATAATGATGTCCTCATACGTCCCGCACTAACTTACAACCTATTAACAAAAAGCAGGCGTCTGTTAGTAACATGGCGCTCCAGTGAATCCTGATTAATTTGCAACCATTGCGTGACGCATGTATTATGGCGATCGGTTTCAGGCCTGACAGCGCTGCAATTTACGGACTTCATGACACTCATGCGGAAATGACCACAACGGATGAACACTGACACTCACCACCACAATCCAGATCTCGAGCGTAGCGAAGGACGACTTGCGATAGCATTCGGTCTGACCGTTCTTTACATGTTTGCTGAAGCCGTAGGCGGCTGGATCTTCAATTCGCTGGCGCTGCTGGCAGACTCTGGTCACATGCTTTCGGACGCACTGGCGTTAGGATTGTCCTGGCTGGCCATAAGAATAGGACGGAAGAGGCCGAGTGACACCCATACGTTTGGTTTCAAGAGGACGGAGATACTGGCAGCGCTGTTCAATGGCCTGGCATTGTGGCTGATAGTTGGAATCATATTTTACGAGGCTGCCCAAAGGCTGTATCACCCGGTTGCTGTTCAGGGACGTGGCATGCTGCTGGTGGCGCTCCGCGAACTGGGCGCGGGGGGCGCCGTCCGCCCC
>CALDNG010000301.1 GCA_937915285.1 uncultured Desulfomonile sp.
AAGGACAGGCAGACCAAGTGAGCCGGATGCGCCGTAGAGCAATGCCGCTCCGTAAAGGAACAAGCCGCTTGAGAAAGCTCCAAGTATCAAATACTTCAGAGCCGCCTCACTGGACTTGGCCGATTTGGAGAGTATTCCGGTTAGCACGTACACTGATATGGAAAGAGTTTCAAGTCCCACAAAAATTGTCAGCAGGTGGTTTCCGGAAACCATGAACATCATGCCGGCGCCCGCAAACAGCAGCAGAACGAAATACTCGTACAGACCTGTGTCCTCGTCGGCAAGATACCTGAAAGACGTCAGGATGGTCATTCCCAGGGCAAACAGAATGAGGAGATTGAAAAACCATGTGTATCCATCAAGAGTAATCAGGGTCGAAAAGGCAGTCTTGTTAAGGGCCCTGAGAGGAGCATTGGCCATAAAAGCCAGCAGGACTGCGATAGCGCTGATTATTCCTCCGACGGTAGCAGAACCTTTTCTGATGAAAAGCCCCACGATCATTGTCACGATACCGGCAACACTGAGGATTATTGCAGGTAAAATGCCACCCAGATTGACCTCGGGTATTTGTATCATCCCGATCGCTCCTGATGCTAATATCGTTTATCCGACGGCTGAACCGTAGCGGATGTCACCATTTTGATCTGGCTTTCGGAAGCCCCACTCAGGGCCTTCGAATTCTCCATGTCCAATACCAGAGCCTTCTTCTTCTCAACCTGCTGGATAAAATTTTTGACTGACGGCTCCATAGGCCGCAGAAAAGTGCTAGGGTAAACACCAATCCATACAACAAACACCAGCAGCGGTATCAATACGGCAACTTCACGGACCGACATGTCTTCCAGCTTTTCATTCTTGGGATTGGTTACTTCCCCAAACATGACCCGCTGGAACATCCACAACATGTAGACTGCCGCAAAAATGACGCCGGAAGCGGCGAACACCGTGTACCACGGGTACACCTTGAATGTTCCCACGAGTATGAGAAACTCTCCCACAAAACCGTTGAGGCCCGGCAAACCAATTGAAGACAATGTGAAAATCATGAAGAACACTGCAAACATCGGCATTACCCGTGACAGCCCACCAAACTCGGATATTAGCCTTGTGTGCCTGCGCTCGTAAACCATTCCCACAATAAGGAACAAGGCGCCTGTAGACAGTCCGTGGTTGATCATTTGGATGATGCTTCCTTCAACTCCCTGAACCGTCATGGCAAACATTCCCAGCATGACAAAACCAAGGTGGCTCACACTGGAGAATGCAACGAGCCGCTTCATGTCAGTCTGCACCATGGCCACCCACGCCCCATAAATGATGCCTATGACTGCGAGCAGGCATATCCAGGATGCGGCTTCCATGGCAGCATTGGGGAATAACGGTATGGCGTACCTAATGAAGCCATAGGTTCCCATTTTAAGAAGGACAGCCGCAAGGACCACACTTCCAACCGTAGGCGCTTCCGTATGGGCGTCAGGCAACCATGTATGAAAGGGAAACATGGGGACCTTGATAGCGAAGGCCAGAAAAAAAGCCAGAAAAAGCCACATCTGATAGTGGACCGGAACTGCAAAATCGTAAAGTTTCAGGAGGTCAAAGGTGTAAACCCCTGTAGCCTGACCGGCCTGGAAATAAAGCGCCAGAATAGCTATCAGCATTAACAGCGAGCCAACGATCGTGTAAAGGACGAACTTGATTGCGGCATAAAGTCTTCGTGCAGGATTCCCCCATACGCCAATCAGGAGGTACATCGGAATTAACATGATTTCCCAGAATACGTAGAAGAGGAACAGATCCAGCGAAACAAATACTCCTATCATTCCTATCTGGAGGAAGAGAAGGCAGATCATGAACTCCTTCACTCGGACCTTGATGTCCTCCCAACACGCCAGTACAACGATTGGCCCCAGGAATGTAGTCAGCAGCAACAGAAACAGACTTATTCCGTCGATTCCCAGTTTATAAGAGATCCCCCAGTCCTTGACCCAGGGACGGTTCTCTACAAACTGCATGGAGGCTGTCGTAGGATCAAAATGATAGTACACAAACAGGCTGACAACGAAATCCGCCAACATGAACAGCATGGTTGTCCATCTGATGGTGTTATGTGACTGCGGATTTACAAACAGCAACACGAATATGCCTATGAGCGGCAAAAACGTTATCAGGCTAAGTAGGTAGGACACATTCTCCATGAATGATACGCCTCCGTGTCTTATCGTAAGACGAGATAACCGATGACGACCGTAGCCCCGAAAAGTATTGAAAGGGCATAATCCTTAACCAGTCCGGACTCCAGATAGCTCAGAAGAGAACCAATGCCCCGCGTCACCTTGGCCACGCCGTTGACTGCTCCATCTATTATTAACTCGTCAAATTCTTTCCATAACATTTTCGAGAATTTGACGATGGAATCCACAAATAGGTAATCATACAGTTCGTCAATCCAATATTTGTTGTAAACCAGGTTGTGCAATTCGGGCATTTTCTCGACCACCCTGTCAGAGGCCTGCACATGAGTCACATACATGTAACGTGCAGTCACCAGTCCGAACACCGCTATACCCAGTGATACAGCCATAAGAGCAATTTCCGCAGCGACCGATGGGTGTTCCGCATGGTGAACGCCATGATCCAGGATTGCCTTGGCAGGAGCAAAGATGGGGTTCAGAAAGTCACCGAACTTATGATACCCTTCAAGGATAGGTATGCCGATCAAGCCACCCACGAGAGACAGGAAGGCCAGGATCATGAGTGGAACGGTCATGAGCGGAGGAGACTCGTGAAGGTGATGGGCTGCCTCCGGCTCCACCCGTGACTTGCCGTAGAATGTCATAAAGACAGACCTGAACATGTAAAAGGATGTCATGACAGCGGCAATGGCGCCTAGCAGCCAGAATCCGAAATGTCTTTGTAGTGAGTAAAAGAGGATTTCGTCTTTGCTGAAGAACCCGGCGAATGGAAAGATACCGGCGATGGCCAGTGTCCCAAACAGGTAAGTCATGTGAGTGTAAGGAAGTTTGCCCTTTAGGGCGCCCATCTTGCGCATGTCCAGTTCACCAGACATTGCGTGCATGACGCTGCCGGCAGCAAGGAACAGAAGCGCCTTGAAGAAGGCATGGGTCATCAGGTGGAAGATGGCGGATGCGAATGCGCCCACTCCACAGGCCATGAACATGTAACCGAGCTGGCTGATGGTAGAGTAAGCCAGTACTCGCTTGATATCGAACTGGGTCATGCCGATGGTAGCCGCAAAAAAGGCCGTTGCGCCACCGATTACGGCAACTACTGTCATGGATACTGGGGCCAGAGCGAACAGCACGCTGCACCTGGCCACCATATAGACGCCTGCAGTCACCATGGTGGCTGCATGGATCAGTGCGCTGACGGGAGTTGGACCTTCCATGGCGTCAGGAAGCCACGTGTAAAGAGGTATCTGGGCAGACTTTCCAGTGGCGCCAACGAACAGCAGCAGGGTTATCATGGTGACCATAAGCCCGCCCGGAGCAAGTTTTTCCGGAGCGGCGGACATGACATCACCGTAATTGAAAGTGCCGAACAAAGAAAATATTAGGAACATCGCAAGCAGGAATCCAAAGTCGCCAACCCTGTTGACGACAAAAGCCTTCTTGCCGGCGTCAGAAGCAGACTGCTTCTCATAGTAGTAGCCGATCAGGAGATAGGAGCACAATCCAACACCTTCCCAGCCAACAAACATCAACATGAAGTTGTTGGATGACACCAGGATAAGCATGTTGAATACGAACAGGTTCAGATAGCAGAAAAATCTGCGAAAACCTGTCTCACCATGCATGTATCCGATCGAATAGATGTGGATCAGGCAGCCTACACCACTAACCACCAGAATCATTATCATGCTGAGTGGATCCATCAGAAACCCGACCGGAACACTCAGATCTCCGGAAAGCATCCAGGTGTAGACGATTTTCTGTACGGAGCGATTTTCAGGCGCCAATCTGAGCAGGTCCTGAAAAATCAGGAGCGCCACTACAAACGAGGCCCCGACGGATAGTGCTCCTATCCAGCCAATGGTCTTTTCGGAAAAATTTCGCCCAATCAAACCGTTGATCAGGAATCCCACCAACGGAAACACGGGTATTAACCAGACCAGATCAAACATGCCAGGCTCCCAATCGTAAATTCACCATCATTAGCGCTCTACGCCAAAGACGCTTACCACTTCATTATGTTTATCTCGTTAACGTTTATCGTGCCCTTCTGTCTGAATACGGCTACCGCTATTGCAAGCCCCACAGCCACCTCAGCGGCCGCTACCACCATGACGAAAAGTACGACGATCTGACCCTCTATAGAGCCTAAGTAACGAGAAATAGCTACAAACGAAAGGTTTACGGCGTTGAGCATTAGTTCCAACGACATCAGGATAACGATAAGATTCCTGCGGAACATGACTCCTATCACTCCCAGGCTGAAAAGAGCCGCTGAAACTACCAGGTAATGTTGAACATCAACCATCTGTTTTTTCCCTAGTCAAAGGTTTATTACTCTTAAATCGCAAAGCCAACGGCAGCCTTCCGCCAGATGACTACCTCGCCGATTTCCTGCCTATAACCACCGTGCCCACAATCGCCGCTAAAAGCAGCACAGAGGCTAGCTCGAACGGCAGAAGGTAGGTTGTAAACAATTCGCGGGCTATGATTTCAGTGTTTGTCAAATTTGCCATATCCGCGGGTACTGAGGCCGGCCCTGCGCCAGACAACATTCCACGCGAGGCTGGAATCAGGAACACTATCAACATCATCGCCAGCACAATACCTATTCCGTAACGCACTTTACGTCGTTCCGAGGGCATTACGAATTCGTCAAGGTTCAGTAACATGATGACGAACAGAAAAAGGACCATGATAGCCCCGGCGTATACAATGATCTGCACCATCGCCAGGAATTCAGCGTGTAAAAGAATGTAAAGGCACGCCAGTCCAATCATGGCAAGAATCATGAAAAGCACGTTATGTACGGGTCGTCGTAAAAAGACAACGAAGACACCGGATACCAGAGTCACAGCGGCAAGCGCATAAAAGAGCACGGCTTCCATGGATGTAGATGTACCTCCGAATCAAACACCTTGACTCCCGAAATCCAGACGACAGCCAGATCAGGGGGCCAACTGCCGGGCTGTGTTATGCAAACAGCCCAGAGAAAACAGTCACCGGCTTGAGCCGTCAAAACATCATGAAAAGATTTCCAGCAATATATGGCCGAAAACAAACTCTAACATATCACCCAGCCTTCTTGGACTTTTCGTACCTCGGATGGGCCGGTTGCAACAACGCTTCCTTATCCAGGTAGAGATCTTTCCTCGAATACCCCGATATCTCGTAAGCTGTTGACATCTCAATTGCTTCTTTCGGACAGACCTCCACGCAGTATCCACAGAAGATACATCTGGTGAGGTCTATTTCGTATCTCTCGGGATAACGCCTGTTATCAGGTTCTGCGGCTCCTTCAATGTAAATGCACTCAGCTGGACATACAGTGGCGCAAAGCATGCAAGCCACGCAGCGTATCTTCCCCGAAGGGTGAACTGTCAGCACATGACGTCCACGCCATCTCTTGGCCACATCCCATTTCTCATCAGGGTACTGGAGAGTAATCTTTTTCTTGAAGACATGGGCAAGAGTTAGTTTAAGACCTTGAAGCAACGGGATAATCATTTCTTAAATCCCTCTCCTGTAAATAAATCAACTGACACTATCGGAACAAATAACCGAAACAACCTGTTTAAGCTCCGTAATACTGCAAATACAGGGTGTAGATGAAAGCCGTAACCATTACGTTGAATATTCCTACCGGAACCAGCGTCTTCCATCCGAATGCCATAACCCTGTCATATCGAAGTCTGGGGTAAGTGCCCCTGATCCATACGAAAACGAACACGAAGAAAAACATCTTGCCGAGGAACCACACTATTGGAGGCAGAACCGGACCCTGCCAGCCACCAAAAAACAGAGTGGTGGTCAAGGCGCTCAGAAACAGGAGATGCGCATATTCCCCAAGATAAAACAAT